>WFQB01000150.1 GCA_015487305.1 Parvularculaceae bacterium
ATGGTAAGCTTACCGGAGCGGCGTTTGGATTCTTCGCGTGGCTTGGCAGAGCGCGCCCCTTCGTCATATTGACGTTTGGTTTTGAGACGCCCCCCAAGGCGCGACAACATATCGCCATCTTCTTTTTTCGGTTTTACTTTTTTGCGCCCGGCAATATCGTCTTCACCGGCAACGGCTGCTGCGGCCGCAGAAGCATCGGCGGCTTTTTCCAACAGCGCTCTTTTTTCAGCTTCCGGATCGGCTTTCTTAACTTCTTCGGCGCGTTTTAACTCTTCAGCTTCACGCAGCTTCTTTTCTTCTTCAACTTTGCGCGCACGTTCCGCTTCCAGCTTTTGGCGCTCTTCGGCCTCGCGCTTTTCACGGGCGGCGCGCTCTAGCGCTTCTTTTTTCTTGCGGGCTTCTTGGTTCTTGCGCGCTATCGCCAGAGCGGCAGATCGTGCCTTTTGCTCTTCGGGCGACAAGGTGCGCAATACCGCCCCTTTTTTCTCCGCATCCTCGCTAACAGGTTTTTTCTGCGCCGCCTTTGGCGCTTCTTTTTTAACCTCAATCTTAGTTTCGGATTTTTTCAGCAAACCTTCTTTGCCGTCCGCCACACCGGCTTTTTTGGGTATGGAAATGCGTCGCCGTTTGGTCTCAACCACAACGGTTTTGCTACGCCCATGGGAGAAGCTCTGCTTGACCTGACCGGTTTCAGTCTTGCGTAAAGTCAGGGGCTTTCGCTCCTTCTTATTATTATCAGCGTCGTCGCTCATTCAATCTCCAAACCGCGCAAAATCGCGGGAACGTTTTTTATCTTGTTGCGCCGCTCAAACAGCACATAACCAAGAGCGCCATCACATAGCGCGGGGCGGGCCAATGGTCCATAGCCCAACCCCTCGCCATAAGGGGAAAGTGGCCATTATTCTCCCGAAAATGGGTTAATAACCCTAAATCCACCAAGGCGGGCCATTTCCATGGCCATAGCCTCGGCCGGTTTACCCTTTTTTATCACCCCATGGATGAAATTCGATACCCCCATGGCGCGGGATAATTCCTCCCCGGTAAAGCAACCCAAAATGGGCAAATCCTCACCTTTGGCCGTAATCACACGGCATAATTTCTGCCGCCCATCGGCCGCCCCGTCACTGGCCGTCACAAACAATGCCGCTTGCGCCCCTTTTAAGATCTCACGGGTTTTCTCAAATCCCGTAACCAGAGCGCCAGAGCGTTGGGCCAATCCCAAACGCGCTAACACGGCCTGCCCCAAATGATGGCGAACAGAAGTGATAAAAGCCTCAACATCCTCCGGCCCTGACACATCTTGGCGAAAAGCACGGGATAAATTACCTTTTTCCAGCGCTTTTTCCAAATCCGCCGGGTTGGCCCCGACCCAAGCCCCACGGCCCGGCAATTCACCGCGTATATCAAAGCCTGGCCGCCCTTGCGGGTCCAAAACCAGCCGCAAAGCCGGTGCGTTAGGAGCCAGCACCGCCCCTGTGGCAATACAGCGGCGGTCATTTTTTCGGGCATTGGTCATTTTGGTAAAATCCTCCTGCCCTTAATGTCTTATGGCGCGACCGCTTCTTCAGTTTCCGCCGCCGCTTCGCCTTCAGCCTCGCCGGACATCGCCGCCAACTCTTCTTCGGTCACCCATCCGGCCTGCAAACGCGCCTGCATGATCAGCGCTTCGGCAGCATCCGCTTTGATATGAAAGCTCTCTAACATGCCGTCATAATGTTTTTTCTCGCCATCGACCCGCTCGGTCCAACCGGTCAAATCATCGGTCGCACAACCAGCTAAATCTTCAACGGATTTCACATCTTCCTTGGCCAGCGCCAGAACCATTTTCAAACTCAGCCCCTCAAACTCGATAAGGTCATCCTTGACCCCCAGTTTTTTGGCTTCAGCGGTCAGCTCTTCGGCTTCCTTGGCAAGATAATCACGGGCCCGCGCCTGCAATTCTTCAGCAGTATCTTCATCAAAGCCCTCGATAAGGGCCAGCTCTTCCAATTCCACATAGGCAATTTCTTCCATTCTGGAAAAACCTTCCGAAACCAGAAGGCCCGCAATCATGTCATCCACATCAAGCGCTGACATGAACAATTCAGAGCGTTCCGTAAATTCTTTCTGGCGCTTGGCGGATTCTTCTTCCTCGGTCATGATATCAATTTCATAACCTGTAAGCTGCGAGGCCAAACGCACATTTTGCCCGCGCCGCCCAATCGCCAAGGATAATTGCTCATCGGGCACCACAACTTCAATGCGCTCCGATTCCTCATCAATCACCACTTTGGCAACTTCTGCCGGCGCCAAAGCATTGACCACAAAAGTCGCAACGATTGGCGACCATGGCACAATATCAATTTTCTCGCCGCCAAGCTCGCTCACCACCGCCTGCACGCGAGAGCCACGCATCCCGACGCAAGCCCCAACCGGATCAATGGAGCTGTCATTGGACATCACGGCAATTTTGGCACGGCTACCGGGGTCTCTTGCCACGGCTTTAATTTCGATAATGCCGTCATAAACCTCCGGCACTTCCTGCTCAAACAATTTGGCCATGAATTGCGGATGGGTGCGGGAGAGAAAAATTTGCGGCCCACGGGTTTCTTCGCGCACATCCATAATATAGGCCCGCACCCGATCCCCTTGGCGAAAAGCCTCGCGGGGTAATTGCTGGTCACGGCGAATAATCGCTTCCCCGCGCCCAAGGTCAACAATCACATGACCATATTCAATCCGTTTAACAGTGCCATTGATAATTTCACCAATGCGATCTTTATATTCTTCAAACTGACGGGCGCGCTCTGCGTCCCGCACTTTTTGCGTAATCACCTGCTTGGCAGCCATAGCGGCGACCCGACCAAAATCTACCGGCGGCAAAGGGTCTGAAAGAAAATCACCAATCTCCGCTTCCGGATTGCGCCCGCGCGCTTCTTTCAAAGTGATCTCAGCGGCTTCATTTTCCACCTCTTCCACCACTTCCATCAGGCGCCACAATCTTGTCTCGCCGGTTTTGGGATCAATCTCTGCTTTGACATTGGTTTCAGCCCCATAGCGCGAGCGCGCCGCCCGCGACAAAGCATCTTCCAAAGCCTCGATAACAATTTCCTTATCGATCTGCTTTTCGCGTGCAACCGCTTCGGCAATTTGAATAAGTTCCAATTTATTGGCACTAACCGCCATGGGGAAATCTCCGTTTTAAACTTCTGGTTTGAATGTCGTAAGTGATGCAGATGCATCTGGTTCGGGGCTCGAATTTTTCTCAGCCTCTTTGGCGGCGCGCAAAGATTCGCGCACCAAATCATCGGTCAAAATAAGCTGCGCCTTGGCGATGAGATGAAAAGGAATGAGTGCGGTTTCTTCTTCACCCTCAATATCAAAACAAATATTCTCGCCATCAATGCCGGCCAACACGCCCTTAAAGCGCTTCCTGTTTTCAACAAGATGAACAAGCTCCAGCTTGGCGGCAAAACCCTGCCAGCGTTCAAAATCTTTAAGCCGCGTCAGCGGGCGATCAATCCCCGGTGAAGAAACTTCCAGCGTATAGGCCGCCTCAATAGGGTCAGCCTCTTCCAAAACCCCTGCAACAACCCGCGACAGATCAGCACAATTTTGCGCCGTCATTGAGCCATCCGGGCGCTCAGCCATAATCTGCAAGACCACTTGCTTTTTGCCAGTCACCCGAAGGCGCACCAGCTCAAACCCCTGATCCTCGATCACAGGCTGCAACAGGCTGATAAGGTTTTCTTCAATGACTGACAAAGCCGGGCCTTTAAGGGGCTAGATGGGTAACAAAAAAACGGCGCCGCTTTCGCGGGCCGCTTCCGATGGTCTCGAAATGCGAATTTAACCCCTCTATACGCCCCTATGAGGAGCTTGTCACCCCCTCAAATTACCGCAAATCTTGGCGCAAAAAAGACAAATAGACCGGCACCCGCCCCTCCCGCAGGGCTTTGGCCTCATAGCGGGTCTGCGGCCAGTCCTCTGGCCGTTCCAGCCAATCGGCCTGACAGTCCGCCTGCCACAGGAAATCAAAGCTTTGGCGATTATGGCGCTCAACCTGCATTAGCGACCAACGAATATAGTCGGGAATATCAGAGGCGAGGCGAAATTCAGCACCGGGTTTTAGCACCCTTGCCGCATCGGCGAGCAGGCTTTTTGAAATAATCCGCCTTTTATGGTGCTTTTTCTTGGGCCAGGGGTCTGGATGCAGAACAAATAATCGCGACAAAATATTATCCGGCAAGCTCGCCAATAAAGGCCGCGCATCGCCATGTAAAACACGAATATTTTCAAGCTCCCTACGCTCTATCTCAGCCAATAATTTGGCAACCCCGTTTACAAAAGGCTCAACGCCAATGCACAGGACATCCGGATTTTGCGCCGCCTGCCACGCCAAATGCTCGCCACCACCAAACCCGATCTCAAGCCAAACCGGCCCCTTATGGGCGATAATGTCTTCCCGCCGGGGGGCAAGGCGCGGCAATAGGTCTTGCAACAAAGCCTGATGGCCCGGACGCAGGGGCCTGCCTTTGGCCCGCCCATAAAGACGAAATTCCGAAGGCTTCTCGCTCATCATTCAAGCCTTGATTAAAACCCCAATTAAAACGCAGATTTCAGCGCATTAACAAGATCGGTTTTTTCCCAAGAAAAACCACCATCGGCGTCCGGTTCGCGGCCAAAATGCCCATAGGCAGCGGTGCGCTCATAAATCGGTTGGTTCAGTTGCAAATGGTCGCGAATACCGCGCGGAGATAGATCCACCATCTCCTGCAATATGGCTGATAGTTTTTCTTCATCCACCTGCGCCGTACCAGAGCAATCCACATAAACCGATAATGGCTTGGCCACCCCAATCGCATAGGATAATTGGATGAGACATTTCTGCGCAATCCCTGCTGCCACGACATTTTTAGCAAGATAGCGCGCTGCATAGGCAGCAGAGCGGTCAACCTTGGTCGGATCCTTACCAGAAAAAGCGCCGCCACCATGGGGCGCAGCGCCGCCATAAGTATCGACAATAATTTTGCGGCCCGTCAAACCGGCATCACCATCAGGCCCGCCAATTTCAAACGCCCCTGTCGGATTTACATAAAACTCTTCCTCCGGACACATCCAACCTTCCGGCAAAACATCCACCACAAAGGGGCGCACCAATTCGCGCATATCCCCTTGGCTCAGCCCGGCAATATGCTGCGAGGAAACCACTATCGAACTTGCCCCCACGGGCTTACCATTTTCATATTGTAGTGAAACTTGGCTTTTCGCATCCGGTAAAAATTCCTTGCGGGTACCATCATGGCGCGCTTTAGCCAGCGCTTTGACAAGATCATGGGCAAGCGCAATCGGCGCAGGCATTAGCGAAGGCGTTTCATCAACCGCATAACCAAACATAATCCCCTGATCGCCCGCGCCCTCTTCGCGGTCATCGCGGCCATCAACCCCTTGGGCGATATGGGCCGACTGCCCATGAATAAGACATTCAATCTCTGCATTTTGCCAATGGAAGCCCTCTTGCTCATAGCCAATATCGCGAATAGCCTCACGGGCCTTGGCGATAAATTTTTCATTTTCAACTTTAATGTCCGGATCATGCATGTTGATTTCACCAGCCAACACCACACGATTGGTCGTGGTCAATGTCTCAACCGCCACCCGCGCATCCGGTTTGATGGCTATCAGCATATCGACAATAGCATCGGAAACCCGGTCCGAGACCTTATCAGGATGACCTTCGGAAACACTTTCTGACGTGAATTGATAATTTTTCTTTTGGCTCATTAGGGGCACCTATGGTTCGGTTTTCTCGCGCATTTTTCAAAACGGGCCATAGACAAACAACAAAACCAAGGAATGCCTGCTTTTCCTGACCGCTTCAAATAAACACATAAGGATAAGTTTATATGACCGCAAGACTTAGAGCGGCAAAACCAGTTTGTCTATGGATTTTTTTCGAACACTTCCCGAAAAGTGGGAATGCTCTAGGCAAAAAACCGGACCAATAAACTTGGCCATCAAAGCTCTTTATCGTCGCCCTCATCTTCATCAGATAGCGAACGAATAAGATGCACCACTCGGCGGCGCACTTTGGGGTCAGATATCCGCGCAAAGGCGCGACATAGCTGCACCCCTTCCGGGGTCGATAACAATTCTGTGAAATCATCTACAGAGCCTCCCTCGCGGGAGGTCTCGGCAAAACCAACAGCCATTGGCAATTCTTCTGTAAAGCCGTCATAAAAATATTGCACGGGCGCGTCGAGAATTCGGGAAATCTCAAATAGACGACTGGCGCCAATCCGATTGACGCCTTTTTCGTATTTTTGAACTTGTTGAAAGGTAAGCCCCAAGGCCTCTCCCAATTTATCTTGCGAGAGACCCAGCATCATACGTCGCAACCGAACGCGCATTCCCACATGCCTGTCTATTGGATGTGGGGAAGATTGTGACTGTTTGCGTTTTTCTTCCACGCGAAAACTCCGATAGAAAATTATCCCGAGATGCCTTGGTTACAGTAAAATGATAGATTTGCAAATAGCGCCATAGAATAGTGATAAACACCGATACTACATCTTTTGTTGTAGGCGCTGCCTTGACCACAAAAACGCCACAATTGCCATTAGCAGCAATCCATAGAGCCAATCACCAATGATCGAATATAGAGGTGTCGCAGTTTTTTGCGGCAGGCTGGTTGTAATTGCCCCTTGCTGATAAAGTCCAAGCCGTTGTTCTATGCGCCCTTGCGCATCGATAACAACAGATATTCCCGTATTAGCTGAGCGCACTATGGGTAAACCCGTTTCGATTGCACGCAATCGGGCCTGATCCAGATGTTGGCGCGGTCCAGCCGTGTCGCCAAACCAAGCGTCATTGGTAATTGTTATAATAAAGTCAGGTCGGTCATCTTTTTTATAGCTGCGTCCGGGAAAAATTACTTCATAGCAAATCAGAGGAGAAAACTTTAACCCTGCAACTTCCAGTGTTCGCAAGCCTGCACCCGGCGTAAAGCCTTCCGCCACAGGAGCCAAAGAATCCAAACCAAAACGCTTAAGCAAACCATAAAACGGCAAATATTCCCCAAACGGCACCAGATGATGCTTGTCATAGCTGGCGGTAACTTTCATGGGTGCAGCAAAACCCGATGCATCTCTTGCGGCACTATCATCGCGCTCCAACACCAAAAGTGAATTGTAATAACGACTATCTGTTCTCGGCGCATCGCGCCTGACAGCACCGGAAATCAAGGCCGCATTTTCTGGCAGACTATCAGCAATAACACCGCGTGCATTTGTCGTTTCTGCCAAAAGGGAAACCGCATTTTCCGGCCAAATCACAATCAGCTTTTTATCGCTCTTTGCCTCTCCATCAAATCTTGACAATTCAACATGGCGCATAAAATTTTGCTGCCATAAATTCCAATCTATTTTCTCGCGCTGGGGAATATTCGGTTGCACAATCCGAATTTCAACACCCTCATTATCCGTAGGCGGATGAACACCCAACCGCACAAGGCCAAAAACAACAATAAACACAAAGCCAAGCCCTGCCGCCAAAATAGGCCGCATATCAAGCCTATCTTTTTGCCCTGACACCATCGCCGCTGGCAAAGTGGCAATTAAAAAAACCAGAAGGCCAAGACCATAAGGGCCAAGCCAAGCCGCCATTTGCGGCAATAACGCATTGCCCGCCAAGGCCTGCACCGTCAAATTCCATGGCAGCCCCGTTAAAATATGACCCCGCAAATATTCAAAGACAGAATAAAAACCCGCCAGCACCAAAACCCGGGTCCAATTCTCGCGCCAAAACTTTAGCGCCACCATGACAGCCAAAGCCGGAAACAAAGCCAAAAAAGCCGGCAATCCAAAAAGCGCCAATGGCGACAATAACGCAAATTGATCCGCCTGCACAAAAAATGAAAACGACATCCAATACATGCCGGCTAAAAAATAACCAAAGCCAAACCACCACCCTATGGCAAAACCTGAAAACCTTTTGCGCTTATGATTTTGCCAAGCCCCATCGGCAAGCCAGACAAGAATAGAAAACCCGACCAGCAAGAGCGGCAAAAAATAATAGGGCGCCATAGAAAGCGCCGCCCCGACACCAGCCCCAAAAGCCCAAAGCGCCCGCCGCCATCCCCGCGCCGCTCTTATCTGAAGCCCAAGCTTCATGATTGTTTGTGACCCAAATGCCATAGCCGACCGACTTTCAATTATGTATCGGGATTGATCCGCCGGATTAACAGCTTTCTAATCCGGCGCGGATCGGCTTCGATAACTTCAAATTCAAGACCGGCCGAATGACGAATAATTTCCCCCCGCGCCGGAATATGCCCGGCCAGAAAAAACACTAACCCCCCAAGCGTATCAATATCATCTTCTTCCACAGCAAGGCTAAGTCCGGTTTCCTGCTCCAAATCTTCCAATGGCACCCGCGCATTGGCCAGCCATGAATTTCCATCCTTGGCCCGCAAGACCGGATCATCTTCATCATCATGTTCATCACGAATTTCGCCGACAATCTGCTCGACCAAATCTTCAATCGTCACCAGACCATCGGTGCCACCAAATTCATCAATCACCAAAGCCATGTGAATCCGCCGCGCCTGCATTTTCAACAATAAATCTGTAACCGGCATGGAGGGCGGCACATAAAGAAGCTTGCGAACAATGTCCGCAAGCGGACAATGTTTGTTTTCCGCTTCATTGGGGTCTGCCAAAATCCCCACAAGATCTTTAATATGTATCATCCCGCGAGGATCATCGAGATCCCCCCGATAAACCGGCAGGCGCGAATGCCCCGCTTCGGAAAAAACCCGTAATAATTCGGTAACGGAAATGTCTTCATCAATGGCCACAATATCGGCCCGCGGTATCATCACATCTTCAACGGCGATGGAATCAAATTTCAACACCCGCTCAAGCATGTCTCGGCGTTCAACCGACAGCCCTTCAAACCCGTCACCACTTTGCAGCGCCCGGCTCAGAGCATCGCGACGACGCTCACCCCCAAACAACCCGCTAAAAAATCCTTTGCGCCGACGCGGGGCCAATTGCCCCATATCCTCGCTTTCACCATTGACCGGTTTCTCATTCTGGTCATCGCCGCGACCATGAGACGGTGCATCACCGTCACTCATAATATTATCTCCCTTTAAGGATTTGCATTTTTCAAAACAGTCTCGCCATTTAATATGGGTCTGGAATGGCCATAGCCGCAAGGCAGCGCCGCTCTATATCTTCCATAATAATCGCTTCGGCCTCATTTTGGTGGTCAAACCCGAAAAGATGCATGATCCCATGCAAGATCAAATGCGCCAGATGGTTTTCAAACGGAATTTGTCGGATCTTTGCTTCTGCCAAGCAGGTCTCATAAGCCAGAACAATATCCCCCAAGGGCTGCTGGGCAGCATCGCCCTCAGGCAAAGCCGGAAAATCAACTGGAAAAGACAAAACATTGGTTGGTTTATCGCGGCCACGCCATTGCCGATTTAACGCCTGCATATGACTGTCATCGGTAAAGAGAATACTGACGCAACCCGGCTTAAATCCATCAATTACCTTATTCCTTACGCTATCGAAACATTTTTCAACCAGCCCTTCAAGCATGGCATGGTCTGGCCAATCCCCCGCTTCCACCGCCAAAGCATAAGTAATTTCGCGCCCCATCTATCTGGCCTTGAGTTTCGCATCGGATCTGTCCTCATAAGCGGCCACCACCTTGGCCACCAGATGATGGCGCACCACATCTTCAGTGGAAAACCGCGTAACCCCCACCTCCTCAAGTTCCTGCAACAGGGACAATGCATCCCCAAGGCCGGATTTTTCACGCTCCGGCAGGTCAGATTGCGATGGATCCCCGGTAACCACCATGCGCGAGCCTTCCCCAAGGCGGGTTAGAAACATTTTCATCTGGCCAATAGTTGCATTTTGCCCCTCATCCAAAATAACCACCGCCCGACTTAAAGTCCGCCCCCGCATAAAGGCCAGAGGCGCAATTTCTATCTCTTTTGTGGCGATTTTCTTATCCACCAGCTCAGCGGGCATCACATCATAAAGGGCGTCATAAAGCGGCTGCAAATAAGGGTCGACCTTTTCCTTCATATCTCCCGGTAAAAACCCGATCCGCTCGCCCGCTTCCAGCGCCGGACGGGATAAAACAATGCGCTCAACCTGCTTATTGAGGAAAAGCTGCACCCCATGGGCCACCGCCAGATAGGTTTTGCCAGTCCCGGCCGGACCAACCCCAAACACTAATTCCTTGCGCTTTAAATCATCCAAATAATGCTGTTGCGCTTTGGAGCGGGCTGTAATTGTTCGTTTCGGTAGCGAAAGGGACATTTTAACTCCTGTGGCTAGAGGTTTGGCTTGGCCTTGCCCTCGGGGTATTTCCTGCACCCGCAAAACCCCTTCAACATCCCCCATATCAAGCGATTGTCCGGCCTCAAGGCGCTCAATCATATCCAACAGGCTGCGCCGCGCCCAGCCCACAGCCTCTTCGGCCCCGCGCAGCAAAAATCCCGTATCCGTGGTATCAATACGCACACTCGTTACAGCTTCCAGTTTTTGCAAATAGGCATGATGGGGACCACACAAGGTTTTCAGAAATTGCATTTCCAAAAGCGGTATGGCCAGTTCGGTCTCGCGGGGCATTAAGAACGCACCCCCTGCCCACCTTCAAACCCTTGCCCGACCTCGGTATGACCAACACCATCGCTCTGGCCATACCCGCTAACCAGTTGACCTGTAAGAGAATTTGTCTTTGTTGCCAATATCCGCACTGGCACAATCTGACCCAGCAAATGATCCTTTGCCGCCAAATGCACCCCTTGCAGATAAGGTGAGCGGCCATTGAGCTGCCCATCAATCCGGCCTTTGCTCTCCAGTAATACCGGTAATACTTTACCAACACAGCCAGCATTAAACGCGTGCTTTTGCTCTTCCAACAGGCCTTGCAAAGCCTGCAAACGGGCGTCTTTTTCGTCTTCTGCCACTTGTTTGGCCATCACCGCACCGGGGGTGCCGGGGCGACGGGAATATTTGAAACTAAAGGCCGACGCATATTGGCTCTCGCGAATAAGCGCCATGGTTTCCTCAAAGTCGGCTTGCGTTTCGCCGGGAAAACCAACAATAAAATCCCCCGACAGGGCAATATCAGACCGCGCCGCACGGATTTTCTCAATCAGCCGCAAATAATCCTCGGCTTTATGGCCTCTATTCATGGCTTTCAGAATTTTATCAGACCCCGATTGCACCGGCAGATGCAGATAGGGCATCAGCTTTTCTTCTTCTCCAAAGGCCGAGATGAGATCCTCATCCATGTCGCGGGGGTGGGAGGTGGTAAAGCGCAGGCGATCAAGCCCGTCAATTTTCGCCAAATGGCGCAATAACGCCCCCAGTCCGAATGTTTCGGATCCGGAACCAGCGGGGCTTTGCCCGTGATATGCGTTGACATTTTGCCCAAGCAGCGTGACTTCCCGCACCCCTTGCGCCACCAGAGCTCTAATCTCGCCAGTAATGCTATCCACCGAGCGCGAGACCTCCGCGCCTCTGGTATAAGGCACAACACAGAATGTGCAGAACTTGTCGCAGCCTTCTTGAATCGTTACGAAAGCAGAATAACCCTCGACTTTCCTGTCTTTCGCCAGCACATCAAACTTGTCCTCGACCTCAAACTCGGTCTCCAGAATATCCCCCTTCTGGCGCGCTGCAAGAGCAATCATTTCCGGTAATTTGTGATAGGATTGCGGCCCGAACACCAAATCCACTTGCGGGGCACGCGCTGTAATCTCGGCGCCTTCGGCCTGCGCCACACAACCGGCAACCGCAATCCGCATCTGCCCGCCTTGTTGTTCCTTGGCGTCTTTCATCTTTTTTAGCCGTCCAAGGGCCGAATAGACCTTTTCCGCCGCCTTTTCACGAATATGACAAGTGTTCAAAATCACCAAATCCGCCCCCTCGGGACTATCACTCACCTCATAGCCAAGCGGGCGCAACAATCCCTCCATACGCTGGCTGTCATAGACATTCATCTGACAGCCCCAGGTTTGGATGTGCAGTTTTTTGCGCGTCTTCAAAGATGTTTCACTATCACGGGTCATAGGGCACGCTGTTTAGCCGATAGAGGATATAAAAGCTATCCCATGAAAATCAGTCCCTAATCACATAAGGCCCGCAAAGTCGCGGATCCCCCTGACAGCAATCGGCCAGTAGAAAATTAATCAATCCGCGCAAGCCCCCATAATCGGCCATATAGGTGATAGAGCGCCCATTTTTGGAGCCTTGCACCAGCCCGGCCTGCTGCAATTCCTTCAAATGGAAAGACAGGGTCGACGGGGGTATTCCCAATTCAGCCGATAACGCCCCCGGCGTGCGTCCATTGGTTCCGGCCATCACTAGCTGGCGCAAAATGGCAAGACGACTTGATTGAGACAGGGCTGAAAAGGTGGTTGCTGCTGTTTTTAATTCCATATTTTTAGTATATTAGAATTAAAATCACTCCGTCAAGCCCAAAAACTCACAACCCCAGCCACTATTACACAAAAATAAACAGACTCCTTGCACAAACCCCAAAAACCCACCCTCAATACCATAGATATAGAAACATACCCGCCAAGGCCACAAAAATGACCCAAAGGCATAAAAATCGCTGATTTAGAAAGTTTCTCATCTAATAGAAGCAATTTTATCTAATCGCTTAAACGGGCCTTTAGGAGGATTTCCTATAAAGGAGCGAATTGCATGGGGGTGCAATTGCCGAGGCCCATAGTTTTAAAGACAGTTTTTGAGAGTTTTAGCCAGATGAATACCCCGCGTTTATTTCTGTTAGGCCTAGTTGCCGCATTGCTGATCAATATTGGCGCGGCTCAAACCGGCAGCGCCATGGCGGCAACGACCATTTATGCCAATGGCGGAGATTTCGGCTGGCCAAGCGTCACCAATGAGAATGAAGCCCTTGGAGCGGCCAATGGCAGCTCAGCAAATTTTGCCAATGGCGGCTGGCTCGCTTTCCAGCCGGACAACCCCTTCACCAATGTCGACATCACACTGGAATTTACCGGCCTCACCGGCACTGGCACGATCCGCTTTTATGTGGGTGCCACCAATAATAATGGCTGGTTCTCAGCCCTCACTTTTATCACTCTGCAAGTGACCAATGGCACAGTGCAAATCGCCTCAAACCTGCTGAATAATTATTGCAGCAATCTTGGCGGCTGTAATGTTTTCATCGTGCAAAATATTTCCGGTCAAGCCCTTGGCCTTGATAGCGCCGACATGACCGCCAATCTTGTCGCCCCAAGTCCTGAGCCGGCCACATGGTCGATGATGTTTGTGGCCTTTTTGCTTATGGCATGGCGTCTGAAATCCTTGCGACGCGCCCGCATCCGCGCCGCAAAAACCAGCGCCACCAACCAAACACCCCGGCAATCCCATCCCGATAGCATGGCCATGATCGCCGCCTGAAGAATTTTCAAAAAAGTCCAATAAAGTCACATGCGTTTAAGAGAGTAAAAGGGGAAATAAAATGCTGGCACCAAAAAAGCATTTCGCTGAACCACCCTTGGTTATCCCACGCCCCAAAAAAGCCTTTGCGATTAACACTATTATCAGCGCCAACCCCACCCATAGCCTATGGCAGCGCCTTGAAAGCGCCTATAAAACAAGCAGCAAAAAAAATGCGGGCACACATACGCCGCCCCGACAAAAAATGGACCTCGCCAATATCTTTGTGTGATTTTTGTCCCGCGCGCTATTTGGCCCGCTCAACCATCATTCGCTTAATGCCAGCAATAGCCTCAGCGGGGTTTAACCCCTTGGGGCACACTTGCGTGCAATTCATAATGGTATGACAGCGATAAAGCTTGAAACTATCTTCCAGAAAATCAAGCCGCTCCTTACGCGCCTCATCGCGACTATCCAATAACCAGCGATAGGCCTGCAATAAAGCTGCCGGCCCTAAATATTCCTCTTTGCTGGTCTCTCCTTCTGCCCCAGACTTGTCGCCATTCCACCAATAGGACGGACAGGAAGTTGAGCAGGACGCGCATAAAATACACTCATAAAGCCCATCCAGCTTTTCGCGATCATCATGAGATTGCAAATGCTCTTTTTCCGGCGTGGTCTTCGTTTGCAAGAAAGGCGCAACGCTCGCATGTTGACTGTAAAACTTGGTCAAATCTGTCACCAGATCTTTGACCACCGGCTGATGCGGCAAAGGATAAATATGTAAATCCCCGGAGCCAGTTTCATCCATGCCCTTGGTGCAGGCCAGCGTATTACTGCCATTAATATTCATGGCGCAAGAGCCGCAAACCCCCTCACGACAAGAGCGCCTGAAGGTCAAAGTCGGATCAATCTCGTTTTTGATTTTGATAAGAACATCCAAAACCATGGACACCCCGGCCATATCCACCTCATAGACATCAATGCGCGGATTATCCGGATCTTCGGGATTATAGCGGTAAATCTTTACTTTGCGCGTCTCTTTGGTTTTCTTCTCAGCTTTAAAGGTCTTGCCTTTGCCGGTGATTTTCGAGTTACGCGGGAGCGTCAGTTCTGCCATGGTCGAAGGTCCAAAAAATGGGATTGATCTATCAATAGCGCC
>WFQB01000151.1 GCA_015487305.1 Parvularculaceae bacterium
CTTCTGCCCCATGCGAAATGCCAGATCAATCAGTGCTTGGGACTGATATTCTGCCGAATGTTCTTTGGTATAGGTCTCCAAAATAGCGCGCTTTGGCTCGCCCGGCGCTGGCAGGGGCACGATATAGCTTGGCTCATAAGGGGATTTGCCTTGGTCGCGGGCGGTGCGGCCATTGAGGATGAAAGAGATGATCGAATCTTCGCCCTCATAGATGGGGCTTGGAGCCCCCTCGCCGCGCATGCAGCGATCCACCGCTTCAATCGCCGTCTTGCCCGCATAGGCCGGGGCAAAAGCTTTCCAGCTTGAAATTTCCCCTTTGCGCGATTGGCGTGTGGTCACTGTGCAATGCAAAGCCTGCTGGATGGACTGATAGATGGTCTCTTTATCAAGGTTCAGCAATGTGCCCACCGCCGCCGAGGCTGACGGGCCGATATGTGCGATATGGTCGATCTTGTGCTCATGAAGGCAAATGCCTTTGACGAGATTGACCTGAATTTCATACCCCGTGGCAATACCGCGCAGAAGCTCCGCGCCGCCTTTGCCGCATTGCTGCGCCACCGCCAGCACTGGCGGGATATTGTCCGCCGGGTGGGAATAGTCGGCGGCGAGAAATGTGTCATGAAAATCAAGCTCACGCACCGCAGTGCCATTGGCCCATGCCGCCCATTCCGCGCAAAAGCGCTCACTTTCCGGCAAGCCAAACAGGGTCGCCCCGCCAGCGCGAGCATGGGCTTTGGCTTGTGCCCGTGCAGATTTAATCGGCCCGCGATTAAGCGAGGCAATTGCCACGGATGCATTGTCGATGATGCGGTTGATGATCATCTCAGAAACATCATCATCGACAGCGACCGGATCTGCGGCCATTTCTGCCATTTTCCACGCGAGCTGTTCCTCGCGAGGCAATTCGTCTTTGGAAGGATGGGCACGGACTTTATGGTCAATCATGGTTTTTCTTTCGTTACAGGTTTAATTCTTCACGCCCGAGCGGGGCAAAAAAGCTTTCAATTTTTTCAGGGTTTATATCATTCAAATTAGCAGGCTCCCATTTCGGAGACTTATCCTTGTCGATGATGAGCGCACGCACACCTTCGTGAAAGTCAGACCCTTCCAGCAAGCGCTTGGTGATGCGAAACTCCATGCGCAGGCAATCGTCAAACGCTTTGCCTTTAGCGCGATTCAGAAGCGCGCAGCTTATGGCCAGAGAAGATGGCGACAGGCGCGAGAGGAATTTTAGTTGTTTTTCTGCAAAATCCTGCATGTCAGCCTTGTCTTTGGCTGCTTCTAATTTCGTCACTAGAGACGCAATGTCAGGCGTATCCTCGAACAAAGCATCAATCACCTGCCGGTCTTTTTCAAACTGGCTTTCCGGTGTGGAGGCCGCTTCTGTCAAAACCGCGTCAATGGTTTCGCGCGCACCGGACCCGGCCAGTAATTTCTCTCTAACGCCAGCCAAAGCATCGCCCGCGATAAAATGCGTAGCGATTTTGGCGTAAAGGCAATCAGCCCCGGAAGCGCGCGCCCCCATCAGCCCCATATAGAAGCCCAAGCCCCCATCAAGGCGCGGCAGGAACCACGAGCCGCCAACATCAGGGATAAGTCCGATGCCGGTTTCCGGCATGGCAAACATGGTGCGCTCTGTTACCACGTGATGGGACGCGCTGATGGAAACACCAACACCGCCGCCCATGGTAAAACCATCCATCAGCGCCACATAGGGCTTGGGGAAATGATGGATCAGCGAATTCATTTTATATTCGATGCGGAAAAATTCTGCCGCCCGCTCCGGATCCTCGCGGGAGGTGTCATAGAGCCAGCGAATATCACCGCCCGCACAAAAGGCTTTCTCCCCCGCCCCTTCGATCAGCACCGCTTCTAAATCTGGCGCATCACGCCATTGGCTCAAAGCATCGGCAATGCGGGCACACATTTCTTCTGTCAGGGCATTTAAAGCCTTTGGTCGATTGAGGGTAATCACCCCCCACGCGCCTTCGCGGCGAATAAGAATATCGTCGTGCAAAGAAATTTCCTTAAAAACAAGATATAGATAGCCCAAATTCAGGCCCCAAAGATATAGATGGATGGCTCGCCAGCGTCCATCAAAGGACAGTCCAAAAACATGGGTTAAATTAGAACATTATGGCGTTTTTGTTGATTATGACGCTCTCCTGATGCTGGTAGCGCACCCACCCGCACTCAGGCGCATAAAATCAATAGAAATCAACAAAATAAAAGAAAATGGTACCGCCTCTTGGTCTCGAACCAAGGACCTCCGGCTCCACAAGCCGGCGCTCTAACCAACTGAGCTAAGGCGGCATTTTACAGCCAGCGGGAACTTAGCCACGAGCCAAGCCAGATGCAAGCCCGAAAGCCTGAGGAATTTAAGTTCTCATGTAAGAATTTAAAAATCAAAGGTCGCTCTCGAACCTAGTAGGGCTGCGACCGCAGCCCCGGCGACCATTCGCCGCGCTCACTGCCCCGCCCACCCTTCGAGACGCCGCCAAGCGGCGGCTCCTCAGGATGAGGGGCGGGAACAGCAGTGAGCGTAATAGCTAAAATGTGGGCGTAACAACTCAAGAAACAGTCGCGTAGCCCATGCGTGCCAGCTCTCTGTTCAGCTCGGCGATGCGCGTGGCATCAGACGGGTGCGTGGAGAGAATTTCCGGTGGCTTTTGGCTGCGTTTGCTGGCCGCTGACATGCGCTGCCAGAACCGCACTGACTGGCGCGGATCATAGCCAGCCTTGGCCATAAAGCGCAGGCCAAACTTATCGGCTTCCAGTTCATGGCGGCGCGAAAATGGCAGGATATAACCAAGGGTCACCCCGAGGCCAAGCACCTGCATAATCTCACGATTATATTCATTTTTGCGGGTGGCAACCTGCGCCACGGTTAAACCAACCGCCGCAAGAGAAGATTGCGAATAGCGCTCACCGGAGTGATTATATTTCACATGGGCAACTTCATGGCCCACCACTGTTGCTAATTGGTCTTCATTTTCCATGGCATTCATAATGCCGGTATAAATACCGACCTTGCCACCGGGCAATGCAAAGGCGTTTAGCTGATCGCTTTTGAAAACCTGAATATCCCACGCCGCCGGATTAGAGCCTGCCGCTTGAATAACTTTAGAAGAGACCCGGCGCACCGTGTTTACATAGCGCGGATCATTGGTGGTTGGCTGTTGTTTTTTAAGATCAAGCCACGCCCCTTGCGCTAATTGCGCCATTTGATCGGAAGAAACAATCAGCAATTGATTGCGCCCAAGGTCTTCATTATAGGTGCAACCAGAGGCGATAGCGACCACCGAACCGGCGGCTAGCCCACGCACAATATCGCGCCGTGACATATCGACTTTGAGAACGCCCTTGTCGTCGCGATAGACCTCAGGCTGATCCTCATGATTGCATAATGTTTGATTGCACATGGCTGTATTTCCTCCCGATAGACACCATAAATTCCCCAGAACCCCATGTTAACGGGGATTTCGAGATTAGCAAGTCAAGGGAAGCGCAACTTCCCGTGAAGGTTGTGGCGCTTTTACGGCGAGAAACAGCTATTGGGCTGGCGACACCCAGCGCAAAACCGGCTTGCGGGCGGCTGCGGTTTCATCAAGGCGGCGACGCGGGGCAAATACAGGCGCAGCTTTGAACTTATCTGTCTTGCCGGTTTTGGCTTCCCGGGCCAGCGCCAACAAGGCATCGCAAAACTGATCCAGCTCTTCTTTCGATTCCGATTCTGTTGGCTCTATAAGCATCGCCCCATGCACGATAAGCGGGAAATACATGGTCATGGGGTGATAGCCTTCATCAATCATGGCCTTGGCAAAATCGATGGTTTCAACCCCGCTATCTTTCAGGAAGGCATCATCAAACAAAGCTTCATGCATGCAAAAGCCGGGAAAGGCCGGAGACATTTCTGCTTTCAGCCGTGTCAGCACATAATTGGCGTTTAAGACCGCATCTTCCGCCGCCTGCTTTAAGCCATCAATGCCATGGCTCATCATAAAACTTAAAGCACGCACAAACATGCCCATCTGGCCATGAAAAGCCGTCATTCGGCCAAAACTGGTCTCAGCCCCTTGGCTACGCTTTTCCACCAGTTCAAACTCTTTGCCCTTGGCGACAACATAAGGCACTGGCGCATAGGCGGCCAAGGCCTCGGACAATACGGTTGGCCCGGCACCGGGACCACCGCCCCCATGGGGTGTTGAAAATGTTTTATGGAGATTGATATGCATGGCATCAATGCCCAGATCGCCGGGCTTCACCTTGCCCATAATCGCGTTGAGATTGGCCCCATCGCAATAGAAATAGCCGCCCGCCTCATGGACGAGATCCGCCATCTGCCGAATATCACGTTCAAACAAACCGCCAGTATTGGGATTGGTCACCATAATCGCCGCCACATCGGGGCCAAGCATGGCTTTGAACGCTTTAATATCCACACGGCCTGTTTTATCCGCCGGAATATCATCGACCGTAAACCCGCATTGGGCCGCTGTTGCCGGATTAGTGCCATGGGAAGATTCAGGGGCGAGCACACGACGGCGGGTATCCGCTTCACCGCGCGCCACAAGCGCCGCCTTGATGGCCATCATCCCGCACAGCTCTCCATGGGCCCCGGCCTTGGGCGACATGGCCACCGCAGGCATGCCTGTCAATTCCTTTAGCCACAAAGCCAGCATATCAATCAGTTCGAGCGCCCCTTGCACAGTGGAAACCGGCTGCAGGGGGTGAATATCCGCAAAACCCGGCAGGCGTGCCATTTTTTCGTTGAGGCGCGGATTATGTTTCATAGTGCAGGAGCCAAGGGGGAACGGCCCCATATCAATGGCATAATTTTTTTGCGACAGACGCACATAATGGCGCATGGCCTGCGGCTCCGACAGGCCGGGCAGGCCAATCTCGTCTTTGCGTGCAAGCCCGCCAAGGCGTGGAGGCAGGCCTTTGGCTTGCGCAAAATCAACACCGGTTCCGCGAAAATCCCCAATTTCAAAAATTAGTTTTTCTTCGATTTGCAAAGCCTTATTGCCCGTATGAGTGGGGCCATTCTTTACCGGATCAGTTCCAATGGGGGCCGTTGGGCGCCCTTGCGGCTTCATACTCATTTTACAATACCTCCCGCAGGGCTGCAACGAATTTGCGAATATGCTCCGTACTCGTCATTTCTGTTGCGGCCACCAAAAGCAGATTATGCAAATCTTCCTGCTCCGGCCAAAGCCGCCCGCCGGGAACCCCGCCGAGCACGCCTTTACCCGCCAAATCTTCTGCTACCTGCTCGGCATTTTTCGGCAGGCGCAAAGTGAACTCGTTAAAGAAATTATCGTTGAGCAGTACAACACCCGACAAAGCCGATAGCGCATCGGCAGCATCGCAAGCCGCCTCATGGCTAAGGGTCGCCATGGTGCGCAATCCTTTTTCACCCAGAAGCGACATATGAATGGAAAAGGCCAGCGCACAAAGACCGGAATTGGTGCAGATATTGGAGGTCGCTTTGTCGCGGCGGATATGTTGCTCGCGGGTTGACAGCGTCAGCACAAAACCGCGCTGGCCATCAGCATCTTTGGTTTGCCCGCACAATCGCCCCGGCATATGGCGAATATATTTTTGACGAGTGGCAAACAAGCCCACATAGGGGCCGCCAAAATTAAGGCTGTTACCAATTGATTGCCCTTCGCCCACCACAATATCCGCGCCCATGGCTCCGGGACTTTGCAGCGCTCCAAGAGAAACAACCTCCGTAAACACCGCAATCAGTAGTGCGCCTTTTTCATGGGCGGCTTCGGCAATCGGCGTTAAATCGCGAATATGCCCAAACACATCCGGGTTCTGGACGATGACACAAGAGGTCTGGTCATCAATCATGGCGATGAGATCTTCATCGCCTTTTATATTGGCGGGGGCGAGCACAACTTTATCACCGATTAGCTCTGAATTACATCTTGTCACAGAAGCATAATGAGGGTGCAGACCGCCGGAAATCACAACGCGATTTTTGCGGGTCACGCGCCTTGCCATCAGTGCCGCTTCAGCGCAGGCGGTCGAGCCGTCATACATCGAAGCATTGGCCACATCCATGCCGGTCAAAGCCGCCACTTGGGTTTGAAACTCGAACAAATATTGCAAAGTGCCCTGAGCAATTTCCGGCTGGTAAGGGGTGTAGGAGGTTAGAAATTCCGAGCGCTGAATAATATGGTCTACTGTCGCCGGCACATGATGGCGATAGGCTCCGGCCCCGACAAAAAACGGCCCCTGCCCGCCGCTAATATTTTTTCCGGCCATTTCGCCAAGCGCCCGCTCCACCGCCATTTCGCTTTGCTGGCGCGGCAAATCAAAAGCCGGGTTCAGGGCATTTTTGGGCACATCGGCAAACAGATCATCAATGCTGTTAATGCCGATAACATCCTGCATTTTGGCACGGTCAGATTGATTGAGGGGCAGATAGCGCATTCGTCCTCGTCCTTGTTCAAATACTTAAATTCATCGCAATGGCTGGCAATCCCTAGGCGATAAAATCCTTATAGGCAGCTTCATCCATCAAAGCTTCAAACTCTTCAGGCTTGGAAATTTTGATTTTCACAAACCAGCCAGCCCCTTCAGGGTCTTCATTGACCTTTGCCGGATCGTCGACAATCGTCTGATTGGTTTCGATAATTTCACCAGAGATTGGCGCATAAACATCGGAGGCGGCTTTTACCGATTCCACCACTGCCATATCATCGCCCTGGGCAAAACTTTTGCCGCCATCAGGTAATTCCACAAATACGACATCGCCCAATTGCTCAGCCGCATGTTTGGTAATGCCAATGCTGACAACATCGCCTTCAAGGCTGACCCATTCATGGTCTTTGGTATATCTGGTGGTCATCTTAAAAAAACTCCTTTGGAATTGTTATTTTTTGGCGCGATAATAATTTTGCGCCACAAAAGGCATGTCGCAGATTTTAGCGGGCGCGGGTTTGCCGCGAATAATTAATTGCACATCTGTGCCCGATTCTGTGTGCGGTTCATTCACATATCCCATGGCCACCGGGCCACCAAAAGTGGGGCCAAAACTGCCAGACGTAACAATGCCGATAGTCGCACCATCAGGCGATTGAATCTCCGTGCCTTCGCGCGCCGGAGCGCGGCCCTCGGGCTTAATGCCAACCCGTAATTTCGACGCCCCATCGCGCAATTGCCCAAGAATTTTTTCTGCCCCTGCAAAGCCCCCTTCTTCACGGCGGCGCTTGCCAATGGCAAAGCTGATATTGGCTTCAACCGGCGTTGTTTCAGAATTCATATCATGGCCATAAAGGCAAAGCCCGGCCTCAAGGCGCAGACTATCGCGGGCGCCAAGACCGATGGGCGCGACATCCTCATGGTCCAACAGATATTGCGCTAGAGCTTCAACCTTGCTTGCGGGAAGAGAAATTTCAAAACCGTCTTCGCCTGTGTAACCGCAACGGGAAATCATCGCCTTGCTATCGAAAATTTCGACTTCCATCATCGACATGAAAGGCATGTCCGCCACGTCCGGCACCAGCCTCGCTAAAACATCTGCCGCCTTTGGCCCCTGCAAAGCAAGCAGCGCACGGGTTTCCCACACAGTTAAATCAGCGACCTCTCCCAGTTTTGTCCGCAGCAGGGCAAAGTCCTGTTCTTTCACCGCCGCATTGACCACCAGAAACAAACGCCCGCGATTCTCGTCGCCCAGCGGGTTTGTGATCATCAGATCATCTTCAACCCCGCCTTGGTCATTGAGCAGCACCGAATAACGAATCCGCCCCGGTTTCAGTTTTTGGATTTCCCCCGGCACTAATGTTTCAAGGGCGGCGGCGATTTTCTCATGGGCTCCATCCTCGCCAATGCCCTCTTTCAGGCTAAGCCAGGCCTGTCCCATATGGGAGACATCAAACAGCCCCGCTTTTTCACGCACATGGATATGCTCTTTCATTACCCCCATGGGATATTGCACCGGCATTTCATAGCCTGCAAACGGCGCCATCTTGCCACCAAGGCCTACATGCAATTCATGCAGGGGCAGAAATCTCAAAGGGGATTTTTGTGGTTGAGGCGTTTGTGGTTGATTTTTCATAGCGGTCCCGTTTTTGCTTCGCGACAATCGCGAAATCCACCCCGGCTGTCACGGGACCTGAGAGATTCCGCGAGTTCCTTTTTTAAAAGGAATTCCCGCTTGCTCCTTCGGTAGGGTCAGCCGACCCTTTTCCAGCCTTGTAAATACGCTTAGCTCGCGGTCCTTTTGCCTGAGAGTTTCCGGGGCGGTTGCTCCTTCGGCGCCGGGTCATTTTTTTGGAAAATAGCCCGATCTCTCCCGCAAATAAGCGCCTGCCTCAACAAGAATCGCCAAGACAAGCCACGAAAATAGAAGTCTTGGGCCTCAAGTCAATCGCTTAAATTGGGCAAGGGGGTCGATATCCATGTTCCCCTATTCGCTACTCGCTACCACCTATTCGCTCATAGCCATATTGCACCCAAAGCCAGTCTCCTCTATGCCCCTGCCCTATGACCAAAACAGACAACAATACCGATTTTGAACGCCTGCTGCCCCGCCTGATGGATTATGCCAAAGCCGCAGGGGCCGAAGCCGCCGATGCCCTCATCTATGAGAGCGTATCCGCCAGTGTTTCTGTGCGCCTTGGCAAGGTGGAAGATGTGGAGCGCTCCGAAGGCCGTGATCTTGGCCTGCGGGTGCTAATCGGCAAACGCCAAGCCTCTGTATCCACTACGGATTTTACCGATGACAGCCTCAAGCAGACGGCCGAGCGCTGCGTCGCCATGGCCAAGGCCGCCCCGGAAGACCCTTTTTGCGGGCTAGCCCCCAAAGAACGCCTTTATAAGGGCCCTGAAATCGACCTTGAAATGTTTGACGGGGCAGAACCCTCAGCCGATGAAATGCGCGCACGAGCCTTGGCCTGCGAACAAGCCGCCCTTGATGTCAAAGGGGTGACCAATTCCAGCGGCGCCTCTTGCAGCTATGGCAGTGGTCGCTCTTATTTTGTCACTTCCGATGGTTTTCTTGGCAAGAATGAAGGGGGCAGCCATTCGCTTTCGGTTTCGGTTCTGGCGGGCGAAGGGAC
>WFQB01000152.1 GCA_015487305.1 Parvularculaceae bacterium
ATTTCATGGGCCTTTGCTAGAGAAACGGTACACTCAAGCAAAAATCATAAACAAACGGGGTGAATTATATCTTAAGGCGGAGAGCTGAAACCCTCTATTAACAAGGTCTTAACGCCCCTTTCTGGACAGATTGGCGGGTCTCAAGGGGGGGTGATTTTAAGGCTTCTGGCGGCTTTTGCGGCAAGCTCTCCAAATCGCCAGCAAAAAAATGTTGAAAACGGCACCAATTCTCTTGTTAAGGGTGCTTGCAAGCCTGCCTAAGCCTGCCTATATCCCGCTTGGGTCCTGTCACAGGGCCACAAAATCAACTTGAAACAGGGGTTTACCTGCCAGATGCCTGACATGATCGGGGTTGCCGGTTAATCGTAAAATGCTATTAACGGCCAGTTTACGAATTAACAGGTCATGAGCCAAGGGATCATGGATTTATAGGGTCTGGCGACAAAAGCCCGCTGAAGGAGAAAGAAAAAATGGCAAAGGTTATTGGTATTGACCTCGGAACAACCAATTCATGCGTCGCGGTGATGGAAGGCACGACGCCCAAAGTTATTGAAAATGCGGAAGGTTTGCGCACCACACCTTCGGTTGTTGCGTTTACAGATGATAGCGAGCGCCTGATTGGCCAACCGGCGGTGCGCCAAGCGGTCACCAATCCGGAAAATACATTTTTCGCCATTAAACGTCTTATTGGTCGTCGTTTTGATGACCCGACGGTGAAAAAAGATCAGGACATGGTGCCCTATAAAATCGTCAAAGGCGATAATGGCGATGCGTGGGTCGAGTCCAAGGGGAATAAATATTCTCCCTCACAAATTTCTGCGTTTATTTTGCAAAAAATGAAAGAAACGGCAGAATCCTATCTTGGCGAAACCGTCAGCCAAGCGGTTATCACAGTGCCTGCTTACTTTAATGACGCCCAGCGCCAAGCGACCAAAGATGCCGGCAAGATTGCGGGCCTTGAAGTGCTGCGCATTATCAACGAGCCAACGGCTGCAGCGCTTGCCTATGGTCTTGAAAAAGATGGCGGCAAAACGGTTGCTGTTTATGACCTTGGTGGCGGTACCTTCGATGTTTCCATTCTGGAAATTGGCGATGGCGTGTTTGAAGTAAAATCCACCAATGGGGATACATTCCTTGGCGGTGAAGATTTTGACCTGCGCATTGTCAATTATTTTGCTGATGAATTTAAAAAGCAAAACGGCATGGATTTGCGCAATGACAAATTGGCTCTGCAGCGCTTGAAAGAAGAAGCTGAGCGCGCCAAGAAAGAACTGTCTTCATCGGCGCAATATGAAGTTAACCTTCCTTATATTACCGCTGATGCATCAGGTCCAAAACATTTGACCATGAAGCTGACACGGGCAAAACTTGAAGCGCTGACCGAAGATCTGGTTAAACGTACGGTGGACCCTTGTAAATCAGCTCTGAAAGATGCTGGCCTAACAGCGTCTGACATTGATGAAGTGATCTTGGTTGGCGGTATGACGCGGATGCCGAAGGTTCAGGAAATTGTCAAAAATTTCTTTGGCAAAGAGCCTCATAAGGGTGTGAACCCAGACGAAGTGGTTGCTCTTGGGGCGGCCATTCAGGCGGGTGTTTTGCAAGGGGATGTCAAAGATGTCCTGCTGCTTGATGTGACACCATTGTCGCTCGGCATTGAAACTTTGGGCGGCGTATTCACGCGCTTGATTGATCGCAACACGACTATTCCGACTAAGAAAAGCCAGACCTTTTCAACGGCGGAAGATAATCAATCAGCCGTGACCATTCGCGTTTTCCAAGGCGAGCGTGAGATGGCGGCGGATAATAAAATGTTGGGCCAGTTTGATCTGGTTGGCATTCCACCGGCGCCGCGTGGTGTACCGCAAATTGAAGTGACCTTTGACATTGATGCCAATGGTATCGTCAATGTGTCCGCGGCCGACAAAGCTACCGGCAAAGAGCAGTCCATTCGCATTCAGGCTTCTGGTGGTCTGTCCGATGCGGATATTGAAAAAATGGTCAAAGATGCCGAAGCCAATGCTGAGACCGACAAGAAGCGTCGCGAACAGGTTGAGGCGCGCAATCAGGGCGAAGCACTGATTCACTCAACCGAGCAGGCTCTCAAAGAGCATGGTGATAAAGTCAGCACCGATGACAAACAGCAAATTGAAGAAGAGATCGCAAATCTCAAGAAATTGCTGGAAGACGAAAATGCCGAAGGCGAAGCCCTTGCAGCAGGCGTGCAAAAACTGGCCGAAGTTTCCATGAAGCTTGGGGAGGCCATGTATAAGGCGCAGGCTGAAAGCGGTGCCGAAGCGGATGCTGCGCGTGATGCAGCTGCGGAAGCCGCCGATGATGCGGATATTGTCGATGCTGACTTTGAAGAAGTTGATGGCGATAAAAAATAAAGGTCTGGCGTTTTAATGCGTCAGGCAAAACAAAACGGTCCCGGTGCATCTTGTTAGATGTTGCCGGGACACCCACATTAAAGCCTCGCTCCCTTTTTCTATAAGGGGTTTGCGAAATCTGAAGAAAACCAGTAGTGACCGAATATGGCGCAAGATTATTATTCTCTGTTGGGCATTGCCAAAGACGCTGATGCAGTTGTCATCAAATCCGCTTTTCGCAAATTGGCAATGAAGTTTCATCCGGACCGCAATCCCGGAGACGCTGAGGCGGAAAAGAAGTTCAAAGAGATTGGCGAGGCCTATGAGGTCTTGTCAGATGAGCAAAAACGCGCTGCCTATGATCGCTATGGCCATGCGGCGTTTCAAAATGGCGCTGGGCGCGGACCGGGCGGCGGTCAACCGGGTGGGTTTTCCGGCTCGGCTTTTTCCGATATTTTTGATGATATCTTTGGTGAATTTATGGGCGCGCAACGCGGCGGCGGGGCAAGGCGCAATCCCGGACGCGGCGCCGACCTAAAGCATGAAATTACCATCTCCCTTGAGGAGGCCTTTGCCGGCAAGAAGGCAAGTTTCTCCCTAAATTCCTCTGAAGCCTGCGAGCCATGTGAAGGGTCGGGGGCAGAGCCTGGTTCCAAGCCGACAACCTGCCAGACCTGTCAGGGCGTTGGTCGTGTGCGCGCGCAACAAGGGTTCTTTACCGTTGAGCGCACCTGCCCGGCCTGTCATGGGCAGGGGCAAACCATTTCCAATCCTTGCTCCGCATGTGCCGGGCAGGGCCGTATTCGCAAACAGCGTGTATTGGCGGTGGATATTCCGGCGGGGGTCGAAGATGGCACCCGTATCAGACTGGCCGGAGAAGGCGAAGCGGGTGTGCGCGGCGGACCGTTTGGCGATCTTTATCTCTTCGTCCATGTTCGGGAGCATAATTTATTCGAGCGCGATGGCCCCGATTTATATTGCTCGGTGCCAGTGCCCATGGTGACGGCGGCTTTGGGCGGTGAGATTGAAACTCCGACTATTGATGGTGGTCGGGTAAAGATTAAAATTCCCGAAGGCGCACAGACAGGGCGCAAATTTCGATTGCGTGGCAAGGGCATGAGCATGTTGCGGCGCAAGGATCGCGGGGATATGCTGGTTGAATTACAGGTGGAAACGCCGTCAAAGCTTTCGCCTGAACAAAAGGAATTGCTTAAAGAATTTGCGTCAATATCAGGAGAAGACACGAATAGTCACTCCAATAATTTCTTCCAGCGGGCTAAAGCCTTTTGGGAAAGCATGACCGAAGGGAAATAAGCCGATGGCCAAATCTACGCTCATCCTAAATGGCGCCACCGGGCGGATGGGCATGGCAATCATCTCCCTGATAGAAATATCAACCGACTGGCAAATTGCGCAAAAAATTGACCGCCATGTAAAGCTGGATTCAGGGGTTCTGATGCAGGCGGATATGGCATTGGACTTTTCAAGTCCCGAAGCTTTGATGGCGCTCTTACCTTTTTTGCAGGCGGCCAAAATTCCTCTCGTGACCGGAACAACGGGGCTGGATGTTGAGCAACAGACAATAATTGAGCAAGCCGCCAAAGATATTCCCATCGTCCAATCTGGCAATATGTCGCCGGGCGTTACGGTTCTGACCGATCTGGTTGAAAAGGCTGCACGAGCGCTGGGGCGCGATTTTGATATTGAAATTCATGAAGCCCATCACAGCGATAAAAAAGATGCACCATCGGGCACCGCTTTAATGCTGGGAGAAGCGGCGGCCAAAGGTGCCTCGATTAATCCCGATAGCGGCTTTGTTTTTGCCCGCCATGGTCAGACAGGCCCACGCCAAAGCGGCACTATAGGGTTTTCTGTCACTCGCGGCGGCGGTATTGTCGGCGATCATAAGGTGCAATTTATCGGTAAAGAAGAAGATTTGACACTTTCGCACCGGGCGCTTGACAGAAAACTATTTGCCCGCGGTGCTCTTATTGCAGCCGCATGGCTAAAAGGCACGGCTCCGGGGCTTTATAATATGCGCGATGTGCTGGGGTTAACCACCCGCTAACCACCTTTCTTAGAGCGGTTTTAAGCATCCCGCATTAAGGTTGCGCCAAATACAGTTCTAGTTTGTGGCGTAGGTTTTCATGTCTCTTTTAAACGGAAAAATCGGCATAGCTTTGTGCTTTGCTTTTTTGGTTATTTTCGGTGTGCGGATAATTGATAATTTCAGCCGCGCCACGCGCTTTGATAATGGCAATTTGGTTCGGATTGAATCTGAGATGCAAAGCGATAGAGCTGCTAGTTCCGAGCAGCAAAAAAATGCCGAGGCAGATGAGACCAAAGGACCAATTGTCGAAATCAGTGCAAATGGTTTGCCGGTTATTATCTTTCCGGAAAATCGTCGCGGGTTTTATGATGTGAAGGCACGGGTCAATAATGCGAAAATCTCTTTTGCCGTTGACCCGCAAAGCAATCTTACCTTGTTACGGCGCAGTGATGCCAGAAAAGCAAATTTACAATTGAGCGGTAGCGACTTTACTTATGATGTGAACACGAAAAATGGCCCCGTTCGGGCGGCCCGGGTGACGTTGCAGCAAATAGAAATAAAAGGCTTTTACGCGGCAGAAGTCTCAGCTCTGGTGTTACCGGACAAAGCCTTGGAAGAAAACTTTCTGGCGCTTAGTGCTATGAGAAAGATTGGCTCTGTTGAGCTTGCTGAAAAAGAATTGCGTTTAACCCCAAATGAAAGCGCTATGGAGCGCCCGGAACCCGTTGAGCGCGAGCAAAAAATAGCCTCGCAAGCGCCTGTGGATAGTTTTAAAAGCAATGTGCCACGCCCCAAAGCCGGTAAACGCGAATTGGATAAATCCGATTATTCTGGCTATTCAGATTAGGGGATGTCCTTCACGCTCGCATTAGCGAAGGCAAATCACCCATATCATTGCCGGCAAGGCGCATGAAAAATTTGCGCAAAGCTGGACTTTTATTGACCAGTCCAAGCCCGGTGGAGCGCACCATGCGTAATGGCTCAAAATCATTTGAAAATAATCGGCATAGCCCGTCCATGCCAAAGGCCAATGCGGCGGTGTCAAAATTGCGCCAGCTTTGATAACGCTCCAATACCGAGCCATGGCCTATATCAAGTCCGGTTAAAGCCGCTTCTGACAAGACATCGCGCAAAGCGGCAATATCTTTAATGGCAAGATTAAATCCTTGCCCAGCAATCGGGTGGACCCCATGGGCGGCGTCACCAATCAAGGCGAGGCGATCGCCGTAAAATTTCTCCGCAATATGAAAGCTAAGTGGATAAGACCAGATCGGCCCTTCAAACGATAATGCCCCGAGATAATCGCCAAACCGGTCGTGTAAAAAATTCATCAAGGCCGGTTTGGGCAGGGCCATGAGCGCCTTTGCCTGCGGTGTTTTTTCTGTCCATACGAGATTGGCGCGCTGATGTGGTAAGGGCAGAACCGCAAAGGGTCCGCCGGGGAGAAAATATTCCTGGGCAATATTTTGATGATCTTTTTCACATTTTATGGTGCAGACAATGCCGGATTGATCATAGGACCATTTGGTTTTTCGGATACCTGCATAGTCGCGCATGGGGCTGGGGCGGCCATCGGCGGCGAGAACCAGACTTGCGCCAATGGTTTC
>WFQB01000153.1 GCA_015487305.1 Parvularculaceae bacterium
CCATATAAAAGAAAATCGCAAAGCCATAAGGCACCTCCCGATGCCCCCAGCCTATAATATTTCAAACCTTCAAGCAAAGCGAACAGGCTTATTCAATCACCACCCGGGTTTTCACATCCCCGCTTTTCAAATCGACAATGATAATTTCCTGTCCCTTATCCCCGTAAATGGTAAGGATGAGGCTATCGCCCTTCATGGCCGTGCCGGTAATGACCGCATTATCCGGCAGATCGATAGATATTTCTGCGGGGAGAGATGAACCCGTTTCATGGGCAAGGCTTTGCGCCTCGGCCTGCTCTTCCTGCAAAACCAAAGCCTGCTCAGCGGCGGCCTTTTCTGCCGCTCGCGCCTCACGCACAGATTTCGGCCCCACAGTTACCATCAGCACCACAAAGGTCAGCGCCGCCACCACCAGCATCACCCCAAGGCCGACCACCAGCAATTTCAGCATCAATAAATTGGGAACAGGATTGATCTCCTCTTCCTGCTCACCATCCTGCGATCCATTAGCCGATTTTGCGGTCACTTCTGCTTGGGGTTTATCAGTCATATGGGGTTCCGAAATATTAGATGCCTTCATCACGGGCAGGATTTGCCACAACAGGCTTTTGCGCTTAAGAGCAGCTTCTTATGGCGATAAAAGACGAAAATAACAAGCTTGATACCACCCCCCTAAGCCTTGTCGTGGAAGAGGAAAGCGACCGCATGCGGCTTGATAAATGGCTGAGCACCCAATTGCCGGAGATCACCCGCACGCGGCTAAAAGCCCTGATTGAAGACGGACAAGTGACCCGCAATGGCACCCCCGCCACCAGCGCGTCCGGCAAAATTCACACTGGCGAGACCTATATCATCACCATCCCGCCGGTAGAAGATGCCATTCCGGAGCCGGAAGATATCCCGCTCAATATTCTCTATGAAGATGATGATCTCATCGTCCTTGTCAAACCCGCCGGGCTGGTGGTCCATCCGGGCTCCGGCAATTGGTCGGGCACGCTGGTCAACGCGCTCTTGCATCACTGCAAAGACAGCCTGTCGGGCATTGGCGGCGTTGCCCGCCCGGGCATTGTCCACCGCCTCGACAAGGATACATCGGGCGTCATGGTGGTTGCCAAAAACGACCAGACCCATCAGGGCCTGTCAGCGCAATTTGCTGACCACTCTATTGAGCGCGCATATCTCGCCCTCGTCATCGGTGCCCCACGCCCGGGCTATGGCAAAATCAACAAGCCGCTTTCCCGCTCCGCCTCTGATCGCAAAAAAATCGCTATCGCCCGTCAGGACAATCAAAACGCCCGCCACGCCATCACCCATTACAAAGTGCAGGCAAGCTATGGCGCAGCCCGTGGCAGTCTGCCCGGCGAAGCCCTTGCCAGCCTTGTTAAATGTCGCCTTGAAACCGGTCGCACCCACCAGATTCGCGTCCACATGGCCGCCATCAACCACCCCCTGATTGGCGACCAGATCTATGGCCGCGGCCCCGGCCTTGCGGGGCTAAAACCCGGAGACGCCGCCGCCGACAAAGCCATTGCCACCAGCCGCGAATTTCGCCGCCAGGCCCTGCACGCCGCCATTCTCGGCTTCACCCACCCCAAAACCGGGGAGGCGTTACGCTTTGAATACGCCCCGCCAGACGACTTCAAAGCCCTGCAATCAGCCCTTGAGGCGCTATAGCGAGGCGAATAACCACTCACCCTGAGGAGCCGCGAAGCGGCGTCTCGAAGGGCCCACTTAATCCCAGAAGGCCCATAAATTCACACAAATCAGTGATTTCCCGCCATTTTGCCAAAAATTAACACCCCAAAGCCTTCACATCGCGCTATCAGCCCCCATGTTATAGTACGGGAACGGGGCGTGGTCGCTTTTGGCGCTTTTACAAGGCGCAATAGAGCAAATCCTCACCCCCCGGAAAAATAACGGCTGAACCTGAGCCATCAGGTATCAGGCATTTTTGATCGAAGGGTAATGAAGATGGCCAATGCTTTGACCACCACAATGGGGACCGCTCTAACGCCGGAAGGCGGGTTGTCGCGCTATCTGGCCGAAATACGCAAATTTCCTATGCTGCCCAAAGATGAAGAGTTCATGCTGGCCAAGCGCTTTAAAGAGCATGACGACACCGAGGCGGCCCAAAAAATGATCACCTCCCATTTGCGCCTCGTGGCCAAGATCGCCATGGGCTATCGCGGCTATGGCCTGCCGATTGGCGAGGTCATTTCCGAAGGCAATGTCGGGCTGATGCAGGCGGTGCGCAAATTTGACCCGGACAAAGGCTTTCGCCTGTCGACCTATGCCATGTGGTGGATTAGAGCCGCCATTCAGGAATATATCCTGCGCTCATGGTCACTGGTAAAAATGGGCACCACCGCCGCGCAAAAACGCCTGTTCTTTAACCTGCGTAAAATCAAAGGCCAGATAGACGCCGTTGATGATGGCGATCTCAAACAAAAAGATATTGAGCACATCGCCACCAAGCTCGGCGTCAAAGAAGAAGAGGTTGTCTCCATGAACCGGCGCATGAGCGGCGGCGATAATTCTCTAAACGCCCCCATGCGCGTCGATGGCGAAGGCTCTTCCGAATGGCAGGACTGGCTGATCGACGAAGACGCGATCAATCCGGAAATGGATCTCGTTGAAACCGACGAATATGAAATGCGCATGCAATTGCTGGAAACGGCGATGGAAAGCTTAAACGAGCGCGAACGCACTATATTGCAGGAGCGCCGCCTCGCCGACAAACCAAAAACCCTCGAGCAATTGTCAGAAAAATTCGGCGTCTCCAGAGAACGCATCCGCCAAATCGAAGTCCGCGCTTTCGAAAAGCTACAAAAAATGATGAAACAACTCGACGCCGAAGCCCATGAAATGGCCGAGTAATTTATAGCTGCACTTCCGTATAAAAATGAGGCAGTATGGAGATTTTCAAGCTTTTAGAAAAAGCACATGCGCAAGGCCTTGATC
>WFQB01000154.1 GCA_015487305.1 Parvularculaceae bacterium
GTCTTGAGGCGCGCCCGAAAATGGAAGAATTTGACCAGATGGGGCAGGGTTTTGCCCCTTATCGTGGGGTTGCGGCGCATATTTTATGGACCTATTACGCGAAAATTCGGGGTCGTGCGGCGATTTGAAAATCGCGCCGTTTGAAGCCCAAGAATCAGCTATATTGGCCTTCAGGCAATATTGCTCTATACTAATCTTTGATTTGAGGAGTATGTGCGTTCAGTTGGCGTTGTGAAAACAAATTGACCAAATGGCTGACCAGAGAGATTAAACGCTCTCAAGGTCCGGGGGCACTTCAGGTTTTTTCCCGAATTTCATCCCTTTCAACCCAGTTTTTCGCCAGTGAAAGAGGGGAGCGTTAGATGTTGCAGCAATTAAATCACCGCCACCCTGATTCATGTCCGGCGCTGGTGCTGAACGCGGATTTTCGCCCGCTTAGCTATCTGCCTTTGTCGCTCTGGTCGTGGCAGGACACTTTGAAAGCTGTGTTTCTGGATCGGGTCGATGTGGTTGCCGAATATGATAAGGTCGTGCGTTCGGCCAGCTTTGAAATGCGCCTGCCATCGGTGGTGTCGCTTCGCACCTATATTGACCATGCCCGCGCTCCGGCCTTTATACGGTTTAATGTGTTTTTGCGCGATCGTTTCACCTGCCAATATTGCGGGGACACTAATCGCGAGACATTGACCTTTGACCATGTGGTGCCGCGCTCTCATGGGGGGCGCACTAGCTGGACCAATATTGTTGCTGCTTGTTCCAAATGCAATTTGCGCAAAGGCGGGCGCACCCCGGCGCAGGCGCGCATGTTTCCGGCGCAAGCCCCGCGCAAGCCCAACATGTATGAGCTGAACGAGCGTGGTCGTCAGTTCCCGCCCAATTACCTCCATGAGTCATGGATGGATTATCTTTATTGGGATACGGAGTTGGAGCCGTAGAGGTGAGCCAATATGATTTTACGAACCTGGCATGGGCGGACGAAACTTGCCGATGCCGATGCGTATGAAAAATTTATGATTGAACGCGCCGCGCCGGATTATAAATCTATTCCCGGCTTACGGCAGCTTTATTTCACCCGCCGCGATGAGGGCGAGGTGGCGCATTTTCTGCTGGTTACTCTGTGGGACAATATGGACGCGGTGGAGGCTTTTGCGGGGGCGGATCCGTCCAAGGCAAAATATTATCCGGAAGATGATCAATATTTGCTGGAAAAAGAAGATAGCTCTCTTAATCATCGGGTTTTCTGGCAAGATCAGGGCTGAAACCCTGACCCCCTATTTGTCGAGAAGGTCGCGCTTTGGCGGCTGCAAGCCAATATGGCGCCAGCCCTTATCGGCCAGCATGCGCCCGCGCGGGGTGCGCTGGATAAGCCCCTGCTGCAACAGATAAGGCTCAATCACATCCTCGACCGCATCGCGGGCCTCGGCCAAAGCGGCCGCCAATGTTTCAACCCCCACCGGACCACCGCCATAATTTTCTGCGATGAGGCGCAAATAACGCCGGTCAAGAATATCAAGCCCAAGGCCATCAACATCAAGACGCTTGAGTGCCTTGTCGGCAATGTCAGGATCAATCGCGCCACCACCTTCTATCAGTGCCACATCAGCCACCCGGCGCAAAAGCCGCCCGGCAATGCGCGGTGTGCCGCGAGAACGCCTTGCGATAACCCGCGCCCCGCCATCGCGCATGGGAGCGCCGAGTTTTTGCGCAGCGCGCTCTATAATATGCGTCAGCTCATCTTCCGTATAGAAATCAAGCCGCAGCGGGATGCCGAAACGGTCTAGCAGGGGCTTGGCCAACAGGCCGGATCTTGTGGTGGCGCCCACCAGCGTGAAGCGCGGCAGGTCGATTTTTACCGAGCGCGCCGCCGGGCCTTCGCCAATCATTAGATCAAGGGCGAAATCTTCCATCGCCGGATAAAGCACTTCTTCGACAGCCGGGGACAGGCGATGAATTTCATCAATGAACAAAACATCGCGCGGCTCAAGATTGGTGAGGATTGCCGCGAGGTCACCGGCCTTGGTGATGATCGGGCCGGACGTGGATTTGAAATTCACCCCAAGCTCATTGGCGATGATATGGGCAAGGGTGGTTTTGCCAAGCCCCGGGGGACCATGGAGCAGGACATGGTCGAGGGCTGCGCCGCGCTGGCGGGCCGCGCTGACGAAGACGTCAAGATTATCGCAGACCGGACCCTGTCCGACAAAATCGCCGAGCATTTTCGGGCGCAAAGCCGGGTCGGCGTCTTCGCGGGCACTAGAGTCTAGCATGGGATTTTTCGGGGCGGCGCTCATAATGTGGCTAATTCCTTAAGGCCCTGACGGATCAGGTCTTCGACCTTTGCTTGTGGGTTATCATTGGCATAGCGGGTGACAGCAAGGCGCGCCGCGCCCGCATCATAGCCAAGATTGGTGAGCGCTGATACGGCGTCTGTGCGCTCTTTGCTCGGGCCAATAGATTTGCCATTTTGCGCCGGGGAGAATTTAACGACGCCGCGGGCAGTTTGCAGCGGGTCAACTTTTGATTTCAACTCGGTGATAATTCGGGTGGCGATTTTCTTGCCGACCCCTTGGGCGCGGGTGATGGCGGCCTCATCGCCCATGGCGATAGCATCAAGCACCGCATCTGTGGGCAGAACCTGCAAAATCGCCAAAGCCGCTTTTGCGCCCACCCCTTGCACCGATTGCAGCAGGCGAAAACAGGCGCGTTCATCGGCATCTTCAAACGCGATCAGGCGAATGAAATCTTCGCGCACCATGGTTTCAATGGCCAGCGATGCAGCTTCGCCAACCCGCATCCGGTCGAGCAGGCGGGCAGTGGCGGCAATTTCATAGCCAACCCCGGCAACATCAATCACCGCGCCTTCAGCGCTGACGCTTAATACTGTTCCTTTCAAATGTCCGATCATGCAACCGCAATCCTTTCACTTATCCCGCGATGATGGGCATGGCAGATGGCCACCGCCAGTGCATCGGCAGCGTCAGTGCATTGCAAGCCCGCTTTGGGCAGCAATAATTTTACCATGGCCTGAATCTGTGTCTTGTCCGCATGGCCGACACCGGTCACGGATTTTTTGATTTTATTGGCGGCATATTCGGCAACCTCAAGCCCCTGCAAAGCCGGGGTGGCAAGGCACACACCGCGCGCCTGCCCAAGGGTGAGGGCGGCGCGGGGATTATTATTGACGAAGGTTTCCTCAACAGCCGCTTCGGCGGGCCCATAATGGGCGATGATGGCGGTGATTTCCCGGTGCAAAGCCGCCAGCCGCGCCGCCAGAGAGGCTTTGCCCTTGGCGGGAGGCTCGATTATTCCGGCGGCGACAAAGGAAAGCCGCCCATTGGCGCTTTCAATCACCCCCCAGCCGCAAGTCTTAAGCCCCGGATCAATCCCTAAAATGCGTATCATTTTTTTGCCTTTGAAATAGTTGAGCCCATGTCTTCTAGCCCTGTTTGCCAAAAGAACAAAAGGGGAAGTTTGGGGCGTGGGAGAGGGGATTTGTGGGCGTTTTGCTATCAGGGAGGTTTTACCATACACTTTGTGCGTGGATTATGAGGGAGGTATCGGGGTGCCTATGCGGGCTTTGGGGCAGATGGTGGTGATGGCCCTGCTGATTGTTGGGGTGGTTTTTTCTTTTCGATTTTATGAATATCGGGCCGATAGTTCGGGGCCGGTAGCGCAAATATATGCGCGAGACTGCCCGGAAGAATTGCGGTTGTTTGCGCTCGATTATAAACCCATCTGCCAGACCGTAAAAATTCAGCAAGAGGGCGCCCCAGATGCGAGCCTGTTCGTGCTTTATCTGCGTGATCAACGTTATGA
>WFQB01000155.1 GCA_015487305.1 Parvularculaceae bacterium
AATTTATATTGCGGCCCTTCATCAACGGTAAAGGTGATAAAGAAATTCTTGCGGTCGGGTGTCAGTTCCGCAACGGCTGAAACAACCTGGAAATCCGCATAGCCATTTTTGGTATAAAACTGCCGCAATAATTCGCGATCATAGTCGAGCCGGTCCGGGTCGAAATTATCATTGCTTTCAAACAGGTTCCACCAGCGGCTTTCTGCCGTCAGCACAACCTCGTTCAGCTCATTGGAAGTAAACGCCTTATTGCCCAGAAAATTGATCTTGGCGACACCCGTTGTCGGCCCTTCATCAATTTCAAAAATAACATCCACCCGGTTTTGCGGCAGTCGAACAATTTTCGGGGTGATGGTTGTAGCAAAGCGACCGGAGCGACGATAAATTTCAATCAGACGCTGGACATCCGCTTGCGCTTTAGCCGATGTAAAAATAGAGCGCGGGGCAAATTGCACTTCCTCGGCAAACTTGTCTTCTTTAATGCGTTTATTGCCCTCATAAAGCACGCGATTGACAATCGGATTTTCTTTAACCGTGACAATCAGCGAACCATTTTCCAATTCTAATTGCGCATCTTCAAACAGGCCGGTGTTGAACAATGTTTTCAGCGCCACATCCAAAGATTGCTGGGTGACGGTCTGGCCCGGCTGAATAATCAGATAAGAGCGCACCGTATCGGCTTCGATGCGTTGATTGCCGCGAATAAGAATTTGTTTGACCGTTGGAGACCCGGCGATGGTTGCCTGTCCGGAATTGGGTAATTGCTGCGCGGTGGCTGTCGGAGCTGCGATGAGGGCCATTCCCGAAATATTGAGAACGACCAATCCGGTGAAAACTACCCAACGCCGCAAACAACCCATAACAGATGATGTGATCATATCTCGTCTTCTACCCTTGCAACTGGTGCTGCGACTTTGCTCACTCGCAACAGACATAAGCCCAAATTCCAACAGACACCCCCCTCCTGACCAAGAAAAGGTCAGTTGTCGGATACCCAACTACCCCCGATTAAACCATTTAGAACAGCTTCAAAATGTCGTTCACAAAAACGAACACCATGAGCGTTCCCAAAATGGCAATGCCGACCCGGAAACCAGCCTCCTGAATCTTCGGATTCAACGGCTTCCCGACTATAGCCTCGTATGCGTAATACATAAGATGGCCCCCGTCCAGAACTGGGACCGGTAACAGGTTTAAAAATCCGATAGAAAGGGAGATCATGGCCGCAAGCCCAATCCACCGGGCAAGGCTGATTTCCAGCCGTTGCCCAAAAGTCACATTCTGAATTTCGGCGTCAAAGCCTGATGTTACCATCTGTCCGGCCATTTTGGTCATGGTAATGGGGCCGCCCAGCTCCCTTGGGTCCTCACGGCCGGTCAGCAATCGGCCAAAGAATTTGAGGGTTCTCGATATGCCCTTACGCACCTCATTCAGGGCTGCCGGAGCCGCCGAAATCGGCCCATAAGCCTCTCCGGCACTTTCCGGCGCTAATCGCACCCCTATTCGTCCGGCCCGCGAAACATTGCCAAATTCATCTTCAATCTCTGTGCGTTTTGGTATCACGGTCAGTTCAACTTCCTGCCCGTCGCGCAGCACATCAACTGTTATCGGCGCACCAGATGCCATCATCACTTCAATTTGAAAATCACGCGCAGACGGCACATCGCGGCCATTAACCCGAAGGACCGTATCGCCCGGCTCAAAACCAGCTTCAGCCGCCGGCATATCTGGCATCACATCCAGAATAACCGCAGGCTCAGGCTTGGTGGCATAGGCCCAGATAAGAAAATACAAAATGACAAAGGCAAGAATGAAATTAGCTACCGGCCCGGCAGCAACCACCAAGGCTCTTTGCCAAACCGGCTTAAAGTGGAAGCACACTTTGCGCTCTTCCTCCGTCATGGTGGCAGCCATTTCTTCGCTACCCGGATGAGGAAATTGCGTGGTCACCGGCTTTTCTTCGCCCTCAACCTGTTCGCCATCTTGCTCTTCACCGGTTTGCGGCTTTTCATCCTTAATCGCATTATCCGGCATGGAGGCAGCATTGGCATCGCCAAAAAATTTCACATAGCCCCCAAGCGGCAAAGCGCTGACCTTCCAAACCGTGCCATGCTTGTCGACCCGGCTCCACAGCGTTTTGCCAAAGCCTATGGAAAACACATCAACCTTGACCCCGCACCAGCGCGCCACCTGAAAATGACCATATTCATGAATAAACACGATAAGGCATAGCAGCGGAATAAAGGCGATAATTGAAATTAGGGTGATAAAAACAATATCAAGCATTTAATGGGGGGCTTTCTTGAACTGGTTGCTGGCAATATTAGCGGCTTATAGCCTGTTTGGCGAGGCTTCTAGCCATTTTATCAGCCTCCAGCACGGTCTCTAAAGTTTCAACACAGGGCGGCCAATCAAGGGCTTTTTCTAGGACTTGCTCTGTTATGGCAAAAATATCCAGAAATTTAATATGACCAGTTAGAAAGGCTTCCACCGCAACCTCATTGGCAGCGTTTAAAAATGTCGGCGCAACCCCGCCTGTTTTCAGGGCTTCGCGGGCCAGGCGCAAGGATGGAAAGCGGATTTCATCGGGAGTATGGAAGGATAAATCACCGATTTGGGCAAGATTGAGCTTGGCGCTTGGCGATGACACCCGATCCGGCCATGCAAGCGCGCTGGCAATGGGCGTGCGCATATCCGGCGTGCCCATCTGGGCCAGAACCGAACCATCCACATATTCAACCATGGAATGCACCACCGATTGCGGGTGAATAAGAATCTCGATGCGGTCAGGCTCAATCGGAAATAAATGCGCCGCTTCAATCAGCTCGAGGCCTTTATTCATCATGGTCGCGCTATCAACCGAGATTTTCGCCCCCATGGACCAGTTCGGATGCGCCACCGCCTGCGCCGGCAAAACATCCGCCATTTGCGCCAAAGACCATTCGCGAAACGGCCCGCCAGACGCTGTGAGGATAAGTTTCGTTACCCGATGGGGGCGCTCAAAATCAAATACCTGAAATATCGCATTATGCTCTGAATCAACCGGCAGCAATCGCCCGGAAGATTTCTTCATTTCCGACAATAATAAATCCCCGGCGCAGACCAGACATTCCTTATTGGCAATGGCAATATCCGCGCCGCTTTTCGCCGCCGCCAAAACCGGCTGCAAGCCCGCCGCCCCAACAATCGCCGCCATCACCCAATCGGCTTCCATGCTAGCCGCTTCAATCAGCGCTTCCGGCCCGCCACCACATCGAATACCAGTGCCCGCCAAAGCCTCTTGCAGGTGCGGCAGAAAATCCCGATTGGCAATCGCCGCAAATTCGGCATTGGTAGCAATCGCCTGGCGCGCCAGAAGATCAGCATTTTTATTGGAGGTCAGCGCCACAATCTTCAGCGATCCCGGCTCAATCTTGTTATTATGGGCAATCAGATCAAGCGTATTGACGCCCACCGAGCCGGTTGCCCCCAAAATACTAAGCCGTCTCTGGCTTGCATGGCCCACAGGCAACGCATCTGCTTTTAGAACATCGGCCTTCATCTAAAACGCTCCCGTTCTAAAATCATGCATCACCATAAAAGCGCCCATCATAAACACCGCAAAAATCATCCCATCAACCCGATCCAGCAACCCCCCATGACCGGGAATAAGCCCGCTCGCATCCTTAACGCCAAAATGACGCTTGATGGCTGATTCCGTTATATCCCCAAGCACTGTCATGATGCCGATCAGCATAGCAATAAAAAGCGCCGCTGGCACGGGAATGTTTTTCTGAAACAAAAGCGTTATCAGCACGCCTCCAAGCGCCCCGCAAATAACCCCGCCAATCGCCCCGGACCATGTCTTATTGGGCGATAATTTCGGCACCAGCAATCTGCCCCCCATAGTCTTGCCAAAGCCATAAGCGCCAATATCGGTCAGCCACACGGCCACAAAGGTAAAAAAGGCAATATAGCGCCCATGCTCATGGTCATTACGCAGCCAAAGCAGGATCACACAAGGCAGGATAATATAAAAAGCCCCGAGCAAGGCCCAATATACACGTCCCTTGCGCATGGCTTCCACAAGCCCCGCAACACTGGCCCCGCCAAGAATAACCCATAAAGAAAGATCAAATTTGCCCATGGCGGCAAGCGACAAAGCAATGATGGCGGTCAGGGTCAGGGCATAAAATCCAAGCGAAAACTCGGCCCGCTCAACCAAACGGCTCCATTCAAAAATCATTAAAACGCCGCCAAAGGTCACCAATGCCGAAAACCACATCCCCCCGACCCAAGTGGCAAGCACCACAATCGGCACAATGATAGTGGCGGCAAGAATCCGCGATTGCAGATTGCGGCTCGGCATTAATCCTCTTTTCGTCCCCCGAAGCGACGTTCACGCCCGCGATAATCTTCAATCGCCGCCATAAACACCTCCCGATTAAAGTCAGGCCATAAAACATCCAGAAACAAAAATTCCGAATAGGCCGCTTGCCATAAAAGGAAATTGGAAATGCGCATTTCACCACTGGTGCGAATAACAAGATCCGGATCCGGCGCATCGCCCGTATCC
>WFQB01000156.1 GCA_015487305.1 Parvularculaceae bacterium
GAGGCCATTGGTCAGGCGGTTTTAATCACGCGAAATGGCGATGATTTTGGGCATGTGGCACTGTTTGAGGCCAGTCCGGCGGGGATTTTGTCCGGTTTTCAAAAAGAAGCAGCTTTTAGTTTTTAGTGTGGCCAAAAGACTTCAGCGACAAAATTTATTAGCGAATTGCTTGTTCACCTCTTAGCTCTGGTCGCAATCTCCAAAAATCTGACAAGGTGTTGGAAAATAAGGGTTGATTGGAACGGCGAAGCAAATGATGATTCACACTTCATAAGCGTGTTTGGCAAATTTTGGCCCGGCAGGTCCGGCTTTACGGTTAAGGGTTCAGGATTTGCAGCAAAGCCGGTTTGGCTGGGGAACATGCGAGGAATGAGACGGAACACGTAGAAATACCAATAAACAAGGCATTCAACTGCCGCAAATCAACAGCCAATAGGGCTTTTTGGGATCAGAATTATGGGTAATCCACAAGCAGAACCAAGCATGGATGAGATTTTAGCGTCCATTCGCAGGATCATCGCAGAAGAAGATGATGCGCCAAAAGAGCGCACGCCTGTCAAAGACAAGCTGGAAACTTTGGAATTAACGTCAAAGGAACAGGTTGAAGCAACGCAAAAAGAGGCAAAGCCGAAAAAGCCTAGTTTGCGCAAAAAACCTGTTACCGAGGCGGTGGCAGACACTGAAACATCTGGCACGGAAACCAATGTGGCAGAAGCTGAGGGTAAGGCTGAAATTGCTGACCCTGTTGAAGATATTGCGCCGGAAGAAATTGTAGAAGAGCCGGTTGCCGAGGCTGGTGCGCCAGACGTGCCGGAAGAGACTGTTCTTGACGAGGCGCTTGATGATTTTGAGACACCCAAGGCAAAAGCCGAGACAGCCAAGCCGCAATCGGCAAAGGCAAGCAAAATGACAGCGCCAAAAGCCGCATCGGTGGTGGCTGAGGCGGTTCAGGCCCGGACCACAGCGCCAATTTCCGAGCCTGTGCCTGAAGAACAGCCCGTTCATATCAGCGAAACATCCTCCGAAGCGGCATCATCTGCTTTTGAGGCATTGGCGGAAAATATCCGGATTACCGATGATGGTGGCAAAACCCTTGAGGATATGGTGCAGACCATGTTGCAACCTTTATTGGTGCAATGGCTGGATCAGAATCTGCCACGGATTGTTGAAGAGAAAGTCGAAGAGGAAGTGCGCCGCCTGTCGCGCCGTCGCTGACCTTTCGTCTCTTGCCAAATTTCAAAGAGCCGACCCGGTTAGCGGGTCGGCTTTTTTGTTTTTTAGCTTTCGCAGGGGCCGGAAAAATCGTTATAAGCCCCTTATATCAGAGCGCCGAGGGGGCAGTACTGATGGGATTTGAGAAGAAGTCATGATTGATAAAAACTTTGATTTTGCCACCCGCGAGGGGGAAATTTACGCTGACTGGGAAGAGGGCGGCTGCTTTAAGGCGGGCGACAAGCAGGGTGCGGATAATTATTGCATTGTTATTCCGCCGCCCAATGTCACCGGCTCCTTGCATATGGGCCACGCCCTGAACAACACATTGCAGGATATTCTGGTTCGTTTTGAGCGCATGCGCGGCAAAAATGTCCTATGGCAGGTGGGCACGGACCATGCAGGTATCGCCACACAAATGGTGGTTGAGCGGCAAATGATGGAGCGCCAGGAACCCGGGCGGCGGGAAATGGGTCGCGAAGAATTTTTGAAAAAAGTCTGGGCGTGGAAGGAAGAATCCGGCGGCACGATAACCAGCCAGTTGCGTCGCCTCGGCGCGTCCTGCGATTGGTCCCGCGAGCGGTTCACTATGGATGAGGGATTGTCCAAGGCGGTGCGTAAGGTTTTTGTGGAACTCTATAAGCAGGGCCTCATCTATCGCGACAAACGTCTTGTTAATTGGGATCCGAAATTTGAAACAGCGATTTCTGATCTGGAGGTCGAGAACAGGGAAGTCGATGGCTATTTCTGGCATTTCAAATATCCGCTGGAAAATGGCGAAACCTATGAATTCCCCATTGAGCATGATGAAGACGGCAAGCCCATAAAATGGGAAACGCGGGATTATATCTCAATCGCGACGACGCGGCCTGAAACCATGCTCGGCGATGGGGCGGTGGCGGTGCACCCGGATGATGCCCGCTATGCACCGATTGTTGGCAAGCGATGCCTATTGCCTTTGGCCAATCGTTATATTCCGATCATCACCGATGATTATCCGGACCCGGATTTTGGTTCTGGGGCGGTGAAAATTACCGGCGCTCATGATTTCAACGATTATGAAGTGGCCAAGCGCAATAATATTCAAATGTTTGATCTCATGGATAGCAAGGCGCGCATGGTCCATGAGGATTATGTGCCGGAAAAATATCGCGGTATGGATCGCTTTGAAGCGCGCAAAGCCATTGTCGCCGATATTGAGGCCAAGGGGCTTTTGATTAAGGTTGAAGAAAAGAAAATCATGCAGCCCTTTGGGGATCGCTCCAATGTGGTGATTGAACCTCTGCGTACGGACCAATGGTATGTGGATGCAGCCAAACTCGCCGAGCCCGCCATCGAAGCGGTGGAGCAGGGGCGCACCAAATTCGTGCCTGCTAATTGGGACAAGACCTATTATCAATGGATGCGCAATATTGAGCCATGGTGTATTTCCCGCCAGCTTTGGTGGGGCCATCAAATTCCGGTTTGGTATGGAGAAACGAAAGAAGACCTAGAAAATAGTGATTTGCCGGTTGCCGCTAAAAAGATATTCGTAGCGGAAACGCAAGCAGAAGTTCTGATGCAAGCTAAAGAATATTATGGGGATGATACTAACATTAAATTTTTCGACACCCCGCATTTTGGAGGGGGGACTGGAGAGGTTTATTTATACCAAGACCCTGACGTCCTCGACACATGGTTCTCGTCTGCCCTGTGGCCGTTTTCGACCCTTGGATGGCCGGAAGAGACGCCGGAACTGACCCGCTTTTATCCGACCAGCGTTTTGTCCACCGCTTTTGACATTATCTTTTTCTGGGTGGCCCGGATGATGATGATGGGCCTGCATTTCATGAAAGAGGTGCCGTTTCACACGGTCTATATTCATGCGCTGGTGCGCGATGAAAAGGGACAGAAAATGTCCAAGTCCAAGGGTAATGTTGTGGACCCCCTCGACTTCATTGAAAAATATGGCGCTGACAGCCTGCGCTTTACCATGGCGGCGATGGCGGCGCAGGGGCGGGATTTGCGCCTGTCCGAACAGCGGGTGGAAGGCTATCGTAATTTCCGCACCAAATTATGGAATGCGGCGCGCTTTACCCAGATGAATGAATGTAGCTTTAGCGATGATTTTGACCCGGCCAAAGTCTCGCTGCCTTTGAACCAATGGCTAGTTCATGGGGCGATGCAGGCGCGGGATGATTTGGTGACGGCGCTGGAAGCCTATCGCTTTAATGACGCTGCCGCAGTGATTTATAAATTTGCATGGAATCTTTATTGCGACTGGTATCTGGAATTTGCCAAGCCGGTTTTTGGCGGCGACGATATGGCCGCGCGTGATGAGACCCGCGCCACCGCTGCTTGGGGCTTTGATCAGATTCTCATCATGTTGCACCCCTTCATGCCGTTTGTGACCGAGGAATTATGGGGCGCATTGGCGCCGCGCAAAGAGAAGCTCATTCACGCCCAATGGCCAGTGCTTTCCTATCGCAGCGAGGAAAGCTTTGCGGAAATGAATTGGGTGATTGATCTCATCTCGCAAATTCGCTCCTTGCGCACGGAAATGAATGTGCCCGCCGGGGCGCGCATTGCGCTTTTTGTTGGGGCGGGCCATGAGGCTTTGTCAGCAAAGCTGGCGCGCCATCGGTCCTTGATTGAAAAGCTTGCTCGTGTGGAGGGTATTCGGGAAGGGGATTTTCCTAAAGGTTCGGTACAAATCATTTTGGGCGAAGACAGTTTTGCTTTGCCGATTGCGGATCATATTGACCTTGGGGCTGAAAAAGCCCGGCTTGAAAAGGAAATTGCCAAAGTGAATGGTGAGATTGCCAAAATTGATGGCAAGCTTGCCAATGCCAAATTTGTTGAGCGCGCCCCCAAAGAGGTGGTGGAAGAACAAAAACAAAGACGTGTTGATTTTTCTGCCACTTTGGAAAGTCTGAACGCTGCTTTGGTGCGCCTGCAATCTTTATAGATCGAGCAGTAGGGACAAAAACTCAATATCGGAAAAACGTGGGCGGGGTTTTTTGCCGCCTTGTCTGAAACGAAGTTTGGATTGGCGCACAATCACAAGTTCCATGGACGGGATAAGATAGAGCCGTTGATTGCCAGCCCCGGCGGCCATGTAAAAATCTGCCGGTACCTGCAAATGGCGCGGATCGGAATAGAAATCCGTGGCGTTGAGGGTTACCGAGCCTCGATCAAGATTGGCCCCGGAAATATCACCACTGACCCAAAAGCCAGTGCCATAACCGGGATTGGCGGCGGTGCCTTTTGTCAGAGATAAAAGCGTCTGGCGATCAACCAATTGTTCACCCTCCCATGCGCCCTCCTGCAATAGGAACTTGCCAAACAGTGCCCAGTTGCGAGCGCTTAATTGCGCCCCGGCGGCCATGGTTGGATTGCCATCGCGCAGGCGGCGCCATTTATCCGGCTCAAGGCCCACTGGCTTGAACACGCGCTGGTTTAAATAATCAAGCGGATCGGCAAACCCAAGCGGTTTGGTTTTACGCGAAACCAGCTCTCCGAAAACCAGAAAAGGATTTTGCCCATAAGCAAATCTGCTGCCGGGTTCATAGAGCAGCGGGCTGGCAATCGCTTCTTTGTAAGTTTTTGTGCGTTTTAAAAGAGAAGGCCGGGGTGTCTTTATGCCGCTCGTCAGGGTCAATAATTGTCTGACAGTGATGTCGCGGCGATCATCTTCCTGCCATTCGGTAATGGTGTTGGAGACTTTTTCATCCATGGATAATAGCCCGTCTTGGACCATAGCGGCGGCGATGATGCCGGAGAAGCTTTTTGTGCCACTTGCCAAATTCCACGCTTTGTCCGCCGCGCCGCCATTGGGATAATCTTCGACCAATATTTCTCCGCGATGAATGATGAGCAGCGAGACCCCGTCATGGGTTTGGTTATAACGCTTTGCTGCCTCTAACTGTTGCCGGTCAAAGGTTAAAAGCGATTGAGGGGCGGTTTGGTTTGACGACGCGCAGGCAGAAACGGGCAGGAAAATTATGAAAAGACCAAGCAGATAATGCGTATATCTCATAAGATATTACCTCTTATTCAAATTTCCCCTTTAGCTCGTTAAACTGCCAAGGGTGGAAAACCCGTCGAAATCATCTAAGAAAAGCCTATCATGAATCGAAAATCATCCCGCAAACCCCATTCACTGCGCCGCCGTGTGCCCAAGCGCCGGGCGCAGCCGCCCTTGCGCGAATCTGTGGTGGTGATTGACAGGCTAGGCAGCAAGGGTGATGGCATTGCGCATATTGAAAGCAGCGAGATTGCGGTGCCGGGCGCTTTGCCGGGGGAGGAAGTGCGGGTTTTGCATGACGGGCGACGCGGCCGGGTGGAAGAGATTTTGCAGGCATCACCGGATAGGCAGGAGGCCGTTTGCCTCCATTACAGTAAATGCGGTGGCTGTCAGACCCAACACATGACAGGCGAAGCCGCCGCAAAATGGCGGTTGCAAAGTTTGGAAGATATTTTTGCTCGGACCGGTTTTGCGGATGTTACTTTCCTGCCGGTTTTGACCAGTCCCTTGGCCTCGCGGCGGCGGGCAAGTTTTTCGGCTGAGCGCCATAAGGGTAAAATAATTGTCGGGTTTAATCAGCGTGGCAGTCACAAGATTATTGATATTGAAAAATGTCTGGTGTTGCAAAAAGATGTTTTGGCGGCGCGGGATTTAATCGGGCAAATGGTTCGCCTGCTGGCGACGGGCGAAGCGCCGCGTTTTTCTGCTCTTGTTACCTTGTTGGAAAATGGTCTCGATATTGATCTTGCGGGACGCGAAGAGGAAAGTCTTGGTCTGGCAGAGCGTGAAGGGCTGGGGGCTTTATTGGCGCAAAGTGATGTGGTGCGCTTGACCCTGGAGGGTCAGGTTTTTTATCAGCGGGAAGTGCCGATGATTGCATTGGCGGGGTTTCATGTGCCATTTCCTGCCGGGGGATTTTTGCAAGCCACCAAAGAGGCGCAAACGGCTTTGCAGGATTATGTGTTGGCGCAATGCGGAAGCGGGGCGGCGTTGGACCTTTATGCGGGTTGCGGCACATTGGCTTTGCCTCTGGCGAAAACGCGCCCTGTGCATGGGGTTGAACTGGCTGGCGGGGCGGTGAAAGCACTGGCTTTTGTGGCGAAGCATAATCAGGGCAGGTTGAAGCAGCTTTCTTGTGAAGCGCGCAATTTGGAACAAAGCCCTTTGCGCCCCGAGGAATTGGCACAATATGAAACGATTATTCTCGATCCGCCCCGTGGTGGGGCGGCGGCGCAAATTCGTGAAATTGCTGCATCAACTGTAAAGAAAGTGATTTATATTTCTTGCAATCCCAAAACCTTTGCCCGCGATGGGCGCGTTTTACGGGAGGCGGGGTTTGCGCCGGGGCCTGTGCAATTGGTGGATCAATTTCGCTTTAGTGCGCATATTGA
>WFQB01000157.1 GCA_015487305.1 Parvularculaceae bacterium
CCTAATTGGCGAATGGCTTCAAAAAATGGCAGGCCTTCAATGTCACCAACCGTGCCACCAATTTCGCACAATACAAAATCTGCGTCTCCGGCATCGGACAATACGAAGTTTTTGATTTCATCGGTGACATGGGGAATGACTTGCACGGTCGCGCCGAGATAATCTCCGCGCCGTTCTTTTTCGATGATATGGGAATAGACCTGACCGGTGGTGACATTATCGCTTTTGCTGGCGGACACACCGGTAAAGCGTTCATAATGGCCAAGATCAAGATCGGTCTCGGCACCGTCATCGGTAACAAAAACTTCCCCATGCTGATAAGGCGACATGGTCCCCGGATCTACATTGAGATAGGGGTCGAGTTTACGCAGACGCACCTGATATCCTCGCGCCTGCAAAAGCGCGCCAAGAGCAGCTGACGCAATGCCTTTACCAAGGGAAGAAACCACGCCGCCAGTGATGAAAATATACCGGGCCATGGGAGATTTTTCTATTACTGTTCACGTCAGGGTCAAAGGGGCTTTTTCAACAATGCGCGTGAAATATCCGCTTATGGTCCTTGAAAACACCCTTTGATGAGGCTTATTGAGGGTTATCACCCTCAGGTGTGTCTTCAGTGTTTTCAGCCGGTGCCTCTTCCGGGTCAAGAACCAGCGCATCGTCTGCAGGCGGTGTTTCGCTATTATCAATCGCATTATCAAAAACATCGAGCAGATCGCCAGTGTCAATTTCATCCGTGGTCAGGCTTTCCTGTCCGGTAAGGCGCTCCGCGCGCTCGGCCTCAGATTCGGTCAAGCGGTCGGTGACAACAGCCAGAGACAGCGACGAAATAAAGAATAATGCCGCCAGAATGGTCGTGGCACGGGTCAAGGCATTGGCCGCCCCGCGTCCTGTCATCAGGCCACCGCCAGCACCGCCACCACTGCCCATGCCTAGGGCACCACCACCTTCAGAGCGCTGCATCAGCACGACACCCACAAGAGCCAGAACAATGATAACGTGAATGGTCAGCAATACTGCAATCATGATTTTGATAACTTTCCGCGTGGCGCTGCTTGCCTATGAGCGGCGAAAACAGCAGATATTCCCATATAAGGGGTAAACAGGCTCGCGCAAGCCTTGGCAGGTCGCGCTTTCAAGCCCTGCCTATACGATGCTTAGGGGAAAATGCCAAGCCTCTTTGAGGCTCGTTTATTTGGCAATTTCCGCATCAAGCGCTTGCAGCCCCCGCAAAATATCGCCATTGGCGCTGTGGTGCAGGACATGGCCGATATTATCAAGCATTTCAAAACGCGCCTGCGGTAGTTCCTGTTGCAGTCCCCGGCTGTGGATGGTGGAAAGAACAATCACATCATGGCTGCCGGCCATAATCATCACCGGGGCTTTGATTTGGTCGTAATGACGGCACTGGCGGGTGATTTCCCCATGCAGGGCGACGAGATCAGCAGAATTGGCGCGAAACTCCCTTGCCCGGAATAAAAGTGGTAGGCCTACGGCTTCATAATAGCCGGGTGGCTGGGTGTCGGGGCGAAAAGTGTCGTTGGTGATTTTGCGCCCGCGCCAAACCGCAAAGGGTGTGACGATGGCGCGGGTCAGTACCGGGCCAATGACGGGCGTGCTGCATATATGGTGCAAAGGCGATATGCCCCCCGGCCATGGATAGGCTACAGGAGCCAGCAGGAACATTCCGCCATTGAGATCAGGGCGTGCCAATGCCAGTGCCAGAGCCACCCCGCCCCCATAGGATTGGCCGCAAATGATAACCCGTTCGATTTTTAGATGATCCAGCAGCAGGCCGATTTTTCGCGCCTGCTCGGCCAGTTCGCTGTCATGGGGGGAGCGGCCGGAATGACCATGCCCGGGCCTGTCGACGAAAATCAGCTCGCGCTCTTCTTGCAGGGCATCAGCAAAGGCAAGCTCCATATCACGCAGATTGCAACTGGCGCCATGGATAAAGATGATGGGTAATTTATCGGACTTTCTGCCCAGCCGCTTATAATGCAGTGCCTCACCATCAATCTTGAGAAAATCCCCTTCCGCCGGAAAGCGGTCGGTAATGTGCCAGTCATGGAAGAAAGAAAACACCACGCCAGCAAGTAAAACTATGATGATAAAAGTCAGCATTATCCTGTTGATTTATATCCCATTTTAGGAGTTTTTAATGATCCCGTAAAAGTCTTCAGCCCTAAGGCTCGCACCGCCTACAAGGGCCCCGTCAACATTGTCTAAATGCAGGATTTCGGCAGCATTTCCGGGTTTGACTGAGCCACCATAAAGCAATCGGATGGCGGCCCCAACCTGCTCTCGCAGCAGGGCGTGGATTTCGGCGATGTCTCCGGCGCTGGCGACTTTTCCGGTGCCAATGGCCCAGACTGGTTCATAAGCAATGATGATTTCGCTTTTTGGGTGCGCTGGTAGGGATTGTTCAACCTGTTCACGAACTACGCTGGCGGCCTCGCCAGCCTCTCTTTGCTCAAGTGTTTCCCCCACGCAGATGATCGGCACCAGCCCTGCGGCTAGCGCCGCCTCGGCCTTGTCTTTGACGATTTTGGAGCTTTCCCCGCAATCTGCGCGACGCTCGGAATGACCGACAATCACATGGCTGGCCTCGGCATCGGCCAGCATTTGCGCTGAAATCTCGCCTGTATGGGCGCCGCATTCACGCCAATGGCAATCCTGCCCCCCGACCATAATCGGGCTATCTTTGGTCTGGCGGGCCATTTCCATCAAAAGAAGCGCTGGCGGGCAGATGAGAATATCGGCTTTGGGGTCTTTCCCGACCTTTTGTATCAGGCTTGAAACCTCATCAAGGCTATGGCGAAGCCCGTTCATCTTCCAGTTTCCGGCAATTAGCTTGCGAAGCATTGGGTGTTTCCTCCAAAAATTATGGCGATAACTATAATTCGGCAATACGCCTACACTTTAGCGAGCAAAAAGGATAGAGGATTGATAAATGCGCCTAACCGTAAAGGGCTTGCCAGAGGGCAGCCAAATGGCCTATTTCCTCGGTTTCAACAAATGCGCTATTCTAATCAACCAAAAAGTGGACCAGCCCCATGCTGACGGCTCTTCGTAATTCCCTTAACGGCTTCATGGCCTATGTCATTGTCGGCCTTGTCATTGTCGCCTTTGGGGTGTTCGGGGTGCCGGAACTTGGCCGCATGACGCAGCCTTCGGCGGTAAAAGCTGGCGGGATTAAAATATCGGCGCAGGAAATTGATCGCGAATTTACCCAGATTATTCGTCGTCAGGAAAGCGAAACCGGGCGGCAAATCTCACGCGAAGATGCCATTGCGCAGGGCTTTGTTGATGTCGCCGTTAAACGCCTGACTGTGCGCACCTTATTGGACAAGGAAAGCGATAAATTTGGTCTTGGTGTCACCGATGAGATGGTGCGCGAATATTTGATGGAAATCCCAGCCTTTATCGACCCAATCACAGGGCGCCTTGATAATAATCGCATGGCGCGAGCGTTACAGGACTTTGGTCTTTCTATTCAGCAATTTGAAACTGTTATCAGCAACGAACTTCGTCGCAGCCAATTAACCAACGTCTTGGCAACCCCAATTCCAGCACCGCGCCCCATGGCCAAGGATCTCTTATTGCGCCAGTCAGAAGCCCGCAGCCTGACAGTTGTTACTATTCCACTGGAAAAATTGGGTGAGGTGCCCGAGCCAAGCGAAGAAGATATCAAATCCTATTATGATAACCATCCAGATAAATTCATCATGCCGGAATATCGTAAATTTCGTGCCGCCATTTTTCGGCCCAGTGATTTTACCGAAGGGTTAGAAGTTTCAGAAGAAGATTTGAAAACCTTATGGGAATTGCGCAAGGACAGCCTTGGCGAGATGGAACGGCGCACAGTTCGTATTTTGACCTTTCGCAGCGAGGAATCTGCCAAAGGCGCTCTTGATCAGTTGAAGGCGGGCACAAGTTTTGAGGAACTGGCCGCGCATCAAAATCATGCATTGGAAAATATTACCTTCAAAGATGCCATGTTTACGGAATTACCAGATCTGGGTGTTGCACAAAAAGCCTTTGCCCTTACAGAGCCGGGCGTGTCCGAGGAATCTATAAAGACACCCTTTGGCGATGCTATTTTTGAAGTTGTTGATATTACCCCGGCAAAAGAAACAAGCTTTGAGGCAGAGCGGGCCAATCTTGAACAGGAAATTTTACTGGAAGATACAAGCCGCAAAATGATTGAAACCATTGAGGCAGTGGAAAGCCTCTTGGATACAGGCCTGCCTTTAGAAGAAGCCCTGCAGGAAGCGGCTGATGTGAGCATGCAGTCCTTTGGGCCAGTGGATCGCAATTTCTTTACCCGTGGCGGTGCGATTATCGATAAATTACCGCTGTCTGTTTTGAATGAGGCTTTTGCCCTTCAGGAGGGTGATGAAACCCCAGCCCTGCCTTTGGATGAAGAGGATGGATATTATTTTCTGGCGCTCGATGAAGTGCTGCCACCAGCGCGTAAGACACTGGATGAAGTGCGCGATACGATTGCGGCATTATGGCGGGCTGACCAAATATCGGCCATGCTTGGCAAGGTAGCCATTGATATTGAGGCGCGGGTAGCAGCCGGGGAAGATTTGAAAGATGTTGCCCAATCTTTGGGCTATGAGACGAAAACCATTATTGTAAAACGCGGTGAAGCCAATCAAAGCCTACCGCCCTCGCTTCTGGAAAATATCTTCTTTGCAGATATTGGCCAATCCGTAAGCGGTCAGCAAATGGCCAGCAATGCTGTTGTGATTGCCCGCATTGATGATGTGTTCTTTCCGCCGCTTCTGCAAGGGGAAGAAACCATGCTCAATCTTTATCAAAATGGTATGGGTGCGCAGATTGCCGATGAAACTTTCCAAGCCTATCTAAACACGATGGAAGCGGAAGAGGGTGTTAAAATAAATGAGGCCGTTATCAGCACAGTGTTTGGCGCGGACCTTGCCCAGTGATATCGGATGATATGGCGACCTCCGGTTTGGAAGACAAACATCTCTTTCCAGAGTTTTCGCAATTCAAAACCTTATATGACAAAGGCCATGGGCAATATGTCTGGCGCAAAGTGGCAGGGGATCTGGAAACCCCGGTTTCCGCTTATCTGAAATTGCGCGGTTCCGGCAAGAACTCGTTTTTATTGGAATCCGTTGAAGGCGGCGAGACCCTTGGGCGCTATTCTATTATTGGCCTCAATCCCGATTTAATCTGGAAATCTGAAAACGGACAATGCTTCATTCACCAAATTGATGGGCAAAGTGACAAGCAAGATTTTGTCCTTGATCCCCTGCCCGTTTTTGACAGCCTGCAAAAAGTTATTGATGACGCCGCGATAGATACGCC
>WFQB01000158.1 GCA_015487305.1 Parvularculaceae bacterium
TATGCTATAATATCCCCTCATCTTAATCATGGAATTGCGTTTGGCTGCACCGGGCCTGACTGAGCCTGATTGGCGCGGTTATCACCACAATATTTGCACAATTTGCACAGACCTGATTTTAATGAAAATTGATACGTTCAATCCCGTAACAAGCCTGCCTATATTCCGAACGAAACTGTTCACAATCTTGCGAAACGAGAGCCAAGTGACCAAACAAACGACCGATCAGGACGTATCCAAGACAAAACCCGGCCGATTGCGCCGCCTCGGCGCCAGTATGCGCAATCTCACCAAACCCAAACAGCAATTTACTATGCCAAATTCTCAATCCAATCTGAAAATTGTAATTGCCACGGATGCGTGGAAGCCGCAGCTTAATGGCGTGGTAACAACCCTCGACACATTAGGTCGTATTTTGACCAATGCCGGCAATGAGGTTTTGTATATTACCCCCAATGATTTTCATGCCATGCCCATGCCGACCTATCCGGAAATTCAGCTTTCGCTATTTCCCAATCGCAAAGTGGCAAAAATGCTAAATGATTTTAAGCCCGATGCCATTCACATCGCAACAGAAGGACCAATAGGGCGCGCAACCCGGCGCTTTTGCCGTCGCCGCGGCTATCCCTTCACCACGTCTTTTCACACCCGCTTTGCCGAATATATCAATGAGCGCATTAAAGTGCCGGTGGAATGGGGCTATAATTTCCTGCGCGATTTCCACAAATATAGCGATGCCCTGATGGTGGCGACACCGGGCCTTATGGAAGAGTTAAGCGAGCGCGGCTTTACCAATATGAAGCTATGGGAGCGCGGGGTTGATACGGAGGTTTTCCGGCCTATTCCCTCAGATATTATGGCCGACCTGCCGCGCCCAATCTCCATGTATGTGGGGCGCATTGCGGTTGAAAAAACTCTGGAAGATTTTCTTGACCTTGATTTACCCGGCACCAAAGTCATTGTTGGCGCAGGACCACAAGAAGAAGAATTGCGCGCAAAATACAAGGATGTGCATTTTGCCGGCAAGCAATTTGGCGAAGACCTTGTAAAATATTATTCGGCGTCTGATGTTTTTGTGTTTCCCTCTCGCACAGACACATTTGGTCTTGTCAATGTTGAGGCTTTGGCCTGCGGCGTGCCGGTGGCGGCCTATCCGGTTCGCGGCCCTTTAGAGATTATACAAGACGCCCCCAAGGGCTGCGGCGTTTTGCATGAGGATTTAAAGACTGCCATCATGACCGCTCTTGAAGAACGTGACCCGCAAGCGTGTATAAAACACGCACAAAAATTTTCTTGGACGGCTGGCGCCAAACAATTCGTTGCCAATCTGGCCGTGCCGGGTTTTGACGAAGAATTTTGGCTAAAATCTGCTAAAATGTGGGAAGACCAATTTCTTCCTTAAATATCCAAGGCCTTAGCTTCATGAAAAATTATTTTTTGATCGCGCTGTTTTTTCTCAGCCCCTTCTTTGCAATTTCCGAGCTTGCGGCTCAAGAAAGCGCCGAGGATGAAGGCGCTGTTCAACCTGTAACACAGACAGTGCCGACCAAAACACCAAGACAGGTTTTTATAGAAAATTGCAGCATGGCCAACCCTCTGCCAAATGGCAATTCACAATCCCCTTCCCCCTCTTGTGTGTGTGAAGCGGACTTCCTCGCCTCCAATATGCAAGCCGAACAATTTGCCATTGCCGCAGAGCTGGTAAAATTTGGTGAGGATATGGAAGCGGTCAGCCGCTTTGTCACCAGCACAATTGCCGATGGCACTTACACACCGCAAATTTTTCTTGATACGGCCAACCGTCTTGAAGAACTCGCCGAACGTCTCGGTCGCGCTTGCGGCAGCCTGCCTCTTTAACCAGCTCTATTTTTAAGCGTTATATTGGGCAGGAAATTGCAGGGCAATATCGCGCACAGCGCGCTTGTCAATCTTGCCGGTCCCACCACGCAATAATTTTTGCGGTGACAGCCAGATGCGTTCCGGCACTTTAAAGCCCGCCAAACTCTTGCGCAAAAAAGCGACCAGTTCGGGCAGGTCCAAATCTACGCCCTGTTTGGGAAAAATAGCAGCACCAACAATCTCGTTTAGGCGATCATCAGGCACAGCAAAAACCGATACTTCCGCAATGCCGGGATATTTGTAAATTGCGTTTTCAACCTCAAGGCAGGAAATATTTTCCCCGCCACGAATAATCAAATCCTTGACCCGGTCAACAATATATAAAAACCCTTCTTCATCAAATTTGCCCAGATCGCCAGTGTGAAACCAACCATCATCGGTTAGGGATTTTGCTGTTTCTTCAGGCATGTTCAAATAGCCACGAAAATTCGCCGGTGACTTAATCATCACTTCGCCAACTTCCCCTGTCGGCAATGGCTTGTCGCCCTCTCCCCAAATGGCAAACTCACTCAATGGCGGTATGACACGACCTGCAGATCCCGGGCGTTTCACATAATCCATAAGGGCTATATGACTACCAAGCGCATTGGTCTCGGTCAGACCATAGCCGGAGCCGGGAACAATTTTGGGAAATTTATCAAATTGTTCAGCCACATGCTGTTCGGGTCTTTTGGCCCCGCCGGTGGTGATATCAACCATGCTGTCAAGATCTCCCGGCTTGGCCAATGCAACAAGCTCATGAGTCATGGTAGGCACGCCGGTAAAATTGGTAATCTTTTCTTTCTTCACCAAAGCCAAGGCTTTGTCGGCTTCCCACCGATCCATCATCACCAATGTTCGACCCATGATAAAAGATAGCAGAACCAATGAATGCGACGCCGTGACATGAAAGAGGGGAAGCACCATCAACATTTTGGGGTCATCGGGAATGAAATTGGTTTCTGGCCGCAGGGTTTTAATCATTTCTGACAAAAATGCCCAAGACAAAAGCGCCGAAATAGCCCCGCGATGGGTTAGCATGACGCCTTTAGGTTTTCCCGTACTACCTGATGTGTAGAGAATGCAAAAATCAGAATCCGGATCAATCGGTGTTTTGGGCATATCGCTGGTTTGTGCTTGGGCGATGAATTTATCCCAATAGTCATCTGCGCCAGAAGCGTTTGAGCGAGCGAGAATTGTTTTCAATCCCAGCGTCTCTTTTAACGGCGCAAGATAGCCCATGCGTTTTTCATCACAAAAAACAATTTGCGCCTCACTATCTTCCAGCGAATATTTCAGCTCTTCGGTTTTCCACCAGGCATTGAGCGGCACAACGGTGGCACCGGTAGCGATAATTCCAAAATAAGCAATAATCCATTCCGGATAATTACGCATGGCGATGGCAACGCGTTTACCGGGGCCAATATCATGCTCGCGGATCAACACATCCGCAATTTGCCCTGAGGCTGCCCAAGTTTCCGCAACCGTCATGCGCGTATCCCCATGGACGATAAATTCGCGATTCGCGACCTTCATCATCGCCATCGACAAAAAATCACGCAAAGACAGGTTGGAAGCCAGAAATACCCGCTCATAATCAATCCCACGCACTTGCATGGGTTGTACGGCAAACATGCCGCCCGCTTCGAGGAGTTGCTTGCCGACCGCCTGCAGCTCAGCTGAAGTTATAGAATCCATAAAATAAGCCCCGGAATAATACTATAGTGCAAGATAATCATATTCCCGTTTAAGGCGAGTTAATTATGCAGGAAAGGGGAAATCGCATCACTTTTTAAGAGTTTGTCCACGCCCTTGGGCCAAAGCCTTAATCACCCCATGCAGGGTTTGCACTTCACTATCAGCAAAGGCAGCTCTTTGCAGGGCAATGCGCAAATTGCGCTCCATCAGCGGGCGTTTTTCCGGCGGGTAAAAATATCCGGCTGTCTCCAATTCTCCCATTAAGCGCTCAATCAGCACATTGACCGCTTCTATCCGGGCCGGGGCGGCTTCTGGCCGTGTGGCAAAGCCTTTAACGGCAGTGCCTGTGCCGCCCCATTCATAAGCGATGAGAAGAACCGCCTGCGCGAGATTGAGCGAGGAAAAACCGGGATTAACCGGCACAGTCAAGATCCCCTGCGCTTTGGCGACATCATCTCCATCAAGGCCGGATCGTTCGCCACCAAACAAAATCGCGCATGTCTGTCCTTTGACATCAATGCGCTGGCGCAAATCCTCTGCTGCCGCTTTTGGCTCAAAAACTGGCAAAAGGGCCTCGCGTGGACGGGCCGTGGTCGCCAGCACATAATGGCAATCAGCCGTCGCCGCCTCGACATTGTCAAAAACCCGCGCCCCATCGACCACCGGTGCCGCCCCGGAAGCCATGGCCACCGCCTGCGGGTTTGGCCAACCATCACGCGGGCGCACCAGACGCAGACGGGTGAGGCCAAAATTCAGCATCGCCCGGGCTGCCGCACCAATATTTTCGCCCATTTGCGGGTCTACTAATATGATCACCGGCCCCGGCCCGGACCCGATGGTTTTGTCTTTTGCCATGAAACTGGCCTTTCTTTTTACCCAAAACCCCAAAACTGCCGAGCGGTGCTTTACCAGCAAAGCCCTGCAGTGCTATAGCCCACCTCAATTCAACATAATAGCGGCTCTATACCGCTTCATAATCGGATATTGAAAAAAGGGTTAGAAAATTCATGGCTAAGATCAAAGTAAAAAATCCAATTGTCGAACTTGATGGCGATGAGATGACCCGAATCATCTGGCAGCTTATCAAAGACAAGTTCATTCACCCCTATCTCGATATTGATCTACTTTATTATGATCTTGGCATTGAAGAGCGCGACCGCACCGACGATCAAGTGACGATTGATGCGGCCATGGCCATTAAAGAACATGGGGTTGGGGTTAAATGCGCGACCATTACGCCGGACGAAGCGCGCGTTGAGGAATTTGGCCTTAAAAAAATGTGGCGCTCCCCCAATGGCACAATTCGCAATATTCTGGGCGGGGTTGTGTTCCGCGAGCCGATTATCATCAGCAATGTGCCGCGCCTTGTGCCCGGCTGGACGCAGCCCATCATCATTGGCCGCCATGCTTTTGGAGATCAATATCGCGCCACCGACTTTCTATTCCCCGGCAAAGGCAAGCTTTCCATCAAATGGGAAGGCGATAGCGGTGAGATTATCGAGCATGATGTTTATGATGCCCCAAGTTCCGGCATTGCCATGGGCATGTATAATCTTGATGATTCGATTCGTGATTTTGCCCGCGCCTGTTTCAATTACGGCCTGCAGCGCAAATTTCCTGTCTATCTGTCCACCAAAAACACTATTCTTAAAAAATATGATGGCCGCTTTAAGGATTTGTTTGAAGAGGTTTTCAAAAAGGAATTTACTCCGCAGTTTGAAAAACTCGGCCTTACCTACGAGCATCGCCTGATTGACGATATGGTCGCCTCCTGCATGAAATGGTCTGGCGGTTATGTCTGGGCGTGCAAGAATTATGATGGCGATGTGCAGTCGGATACTGTGGCGCAAGGCTTTGGCTCTTTGGGCCTCATGACCTCGGTGCTGATGACCCCGGACGGCAAAACCGCAGAATCCGAAGCGGCCCATGGCACGGTGACCCGCCATTATCGCCAGCATCAAAAAGGGCAACCGACCTCGACCAATTCCATTGCTTCAATCTTTGCATGGACCCGTGGTCTGCTGCACCGGGCCAAGCTCGATGACACACCGGAAGTTGCCAAATTTGCGCAAACTCTCGAGCAGACCGTTATCGAGACGGTTGAAAATGGGCACATGACCAAGGATTTAGCTCTGTTAATCGGCGCTGAACAGGGCTGGCTGACCACCACCGAATTTCTTGATAAGGTGGATGAGAACTTCCAAGAAACCATGGCGTAAAATCTGCTAGATTTTTTTGATAAAACGGCCCTTCTTTTGAGGGGCCGTTTTTATTGGCTATTTGCCATGAAAGCCTGCACCCATTGACGCGCAACGCCTTGATTATCCCACGAATGGCCCAATATTAGAGCCTATGGCAAAAGACCCTTATAAAACCCTTGGCGTTGCAAAAACTGCCAGCCAAGATGAGATTCGCAAGGCCTATCGCAAGCTGGCAAAGAAGCTGCATCCGGATTTAAACCCCGATGACAGCGCCTCGGCAGATCAGTTCAAAGCGGTTTCCGCCGCTTATGCAATTATTGGCGATGAGGAAAAACGCAAACGCTTTGACAAAGGCGAGATTGATGCCGATGGTCAGGAGCGCCAAGAGCAGCATTTCTATCGCGACCACGCCCAAGGGCCGGGCGGAGCGCGCTATTACAATACCCAATCGGGCAGTTTTGCCAGCGAAGAAGATTTATCGGATATTTTTGCCGATCTGTTTGGCCGCCACGCAAGACACCACGGCAATAGCGGCGCACAACAGCGCGGACAGGAATTTCATATGCGTGGGCAGGATGCCCGTTATGCGCTGGCTATCGATTTTCTTGAGGCGGCCAAGGGTGGCAAAAAACGCATCACCCTGCCCCATGGGGAAACCCTTGACGTCACGGTCCCCGCCGGGGTGCGCGACGGTCAGACCATTCGCCTGAAAGGCAAAGGTGGCCCGGGGCTAGGCAAAGGACCAGCAGGCGACGCATTGATTGAAATTTCGGTGCGCCCGCACCCTGTCTTTACCCGTGAAGGTGATGACATTCATCTGACCTTGCCCATTGGCATTGATGAAGCGGTGCTGGGGGGCAAGGTCGATGTGCCGACCCTGACCGGCGCGGTGAAAGTAACCGTGCCTGAAGGGGCGAGCAGCGGACAGGTTTTACGCCTCAAAGGCAAAGGTATTGCTCGTAAAAACCGCAAGGGGGATTTGCTAATTGAATTGAAAATCGTCACGCCCAAGCCAGTGCCGCCGGAGGTGAAGGCTGCCATGGAAAAATGGCGCGCCCGCTCACAGTTTAACGCGCGTGCTAATTGGCTGGGGAGGAGTTAGCGGATATGAGCAATCGCATTTATTATAGTGAAGAACAAATCCTTGCCGATATGCATGGGGTTACTCGCTTGCGCCTTCAAACATGGATTGAAGAAGGGATCATTCGCCCGCAACAACGCGGGGGCAAAACGGTTTATGATGAGCTGGACCGGGCAAGGCTGGAGCTTGTTTGCACCCTTTGCGATGATTTTGAGATGAGCGAGGACGCGCTTTCTATTTTCACCGCCCATCTTGATCAGTTAAATGCCTTGCGCGCCGACATGGCGCGCCTGATGCAAGCGATTGCTGAGCAGCCGGATGATGTGCGCGCAGAAATAAAGAAGGCACTTGAGCGGGCGCTGGAGGATTGAGCAAACTTTGCTCAAACAAGCAGGCTGGCAATGCTTATTTCTGACAATTGGTGCGGTATGGCGTCAGTTGAAACCACCTGCTCACGGCTATGGAGTAATTGCTGATAGGAATCATCGGCAAAAATGGTAAGCACCGTAACGCAGGCAGGTTGCAAAGCCAAAATCGTAAAATTTTTCAACAACTTCAATGAGGCCGGAGCGTTTCCGCTCCGGATAGCTGGCATGGCGCTGGTGACTGGCCGCCTTCGCCTTTCAGACTGTTTCAGGCGCTTGTCGCTGGCGCGGCACGTGGAAGGAATATCAGTGATGGCGATAAAACAGCATTTAAGTGGCTGGAACAACAGGATGCACCAATCATTGCCACGCCTAGGATGCGACAGGGACAGAGGTTGAGGTGGTGGATTGCGCAATAGGCCCACGCGGTGCGCTGCAAGGAAATATCCGTCTTAATTTCAAGGTAGCTGTTCAGGGCCCGATTCTCCTCGGACGCAACGCCCATTGCGGCGGCGGCCTGTTTCAACACAGCACTCAAAACAACTAGCTCAAACTGGCCGCATTTAAAGGGGTAAGATCAA
>WFQB01000159.1 GCA_015487305.1 Parvularculaceae bacterium
CGGCCATCACACTGGCATTGGTCATCCGGTTGAACAGGGTCGACTTTCCGGCATTGGTATAGCCAACCAGCGCAACCACCGGATGTGGCGCTTTTTTTCGTTTGGCCCGTTGCAAGGTTCTCGTGCGCCGGACATTTTCAATCTGCTTTTTCAACCGGTCAATTTTTTCCGCCAGAACGCGTCTGTCAGATTCAATCTGCCGCTCCCCCGGCCCGCCGAGAAAGCCCGCCCCGCCACGCTGGCGCTCCAAATGGGTCCATGACCGCACAAGGCGTGAGCGTTGATAGGTGAGATGGGCAAGCTCGACCTGTAGCCGCCCCTCTTTGGTTTGCGCCCGCGCGCCAAAAATCTCCAAAATAAGTGCCGTACGATCAAGCACCTTCACTTTCCAGTGGCGCTCCAGATTACGGTGCTGAACCGGGGTTAGCACCCCGTCAAAAATCACCAGACCCGGACGCGGGGTTTGGGCATCCAGCCAGACAGCAATCTCTTCAACCTTGCCAAGGCCGATGAAAGTCGCCGGTTTGGGCATTGCCACACTAACAATCTGCGCCTCGACCACCTTCACATGAATAGCCTCAGCAAGACCAATCACCTCTTCAAGGCAGGCCTCAGGCGCACGCAGACGCGCCCTATCCCCCTTCACCAGCGGGTGAAGGATAAGAGCATTTTCAACAATGTGATTTACTGATTCCAAAAGGCTACTCTCGGGGTTAAAGACCCCTAATCGTCGCCCTCTTCACCTTCATAAAGTTGAACCGGTGTTGCGGGCATTATGGTTGATATAGCATGCTTATAAACAAGCTGCGCGTTTCCGTCTCTTTTCAGCAAGACACAGAAATTGTCAAACCATGTTACAATACCCTGCAATTTCACGCCGTTAACGAGAAAAATCGTTACCGATGTTTTGCTTTTACGTAATTGATTGAGAAAACTATCCTGAAGATTTTGCTTTTTATCGCTCATGGTTGACCCTATGTAGCTGGTTCTGTGACCATTGTTGCCTGTTTAAGCACAATTATTGAGTTTCACCTAATTTGCAAGAGAATACTCTAAATTGACCCTTTTATGGATGTATTTGCTATTTTATGCTCTTATCTTAGCCAGAATGTGCGATTAAACAATGCCAGTAGCACAACAAGTTCCATCCGGCCCAGCACCATGCCTAAAGCCAGAATAATCCTTAAATCACTGTTGAAAATACCATAATCAGCAAAAGACCCCGGTGCGAGGCTGATAAGCGGTCCGGCATTACTAATAACCGCAACCGCGCCAGTTACCGCCAATTCCAGAGAATGCCCAAAAATCGTAATCATCAGAACCATCAGCGCCAAAAGCATGGTAAAGGCGATAAAATGGATCCACACCGCCAGCTCATTGGCGGTACCCGTTTCCGTCTGCACCCCATGGGGATGAACCAGTTTCCACAATTCCTGCCGGGCGCGGCCAAAAGTGATTATCCAGCGAATAATCTTTATTCCCCCGGCTGTCGACACCGCCGAGCCACCAATCACCGCCGTCACCAAAACCGGCACCAGCTCGGGGCTAACCCCCATGGTAATACCATTGGTCGACAATACCGAGGCCGCATTAAATATCTGCATTGGCAAAAGCGTCAGATTGCGTGAATCCGTCGATATCCAATATAGAAGCCCGACCAGAAGAATGAAAATAATGAAAAGGCGTGTTTCTTTTTCCTTTAAATCCCGAAGCCGCGCTCGCTGATCGGCAATCCGAACAATCAAAATAAAATTGACCCCGCTTAATACCATGGTCAGGAAAACCGGAAAGATCAAAACACTATTCTGATAAGCAGCAAGCCCGCCATCTTTGGGAATAAAGCCGCCTGACGCCATCAGCGACAAGCCCATAACCAGCGCATCAATTGCTGGCGCCCCGGCAATCGATATGGAAATAGCCGCAAATAAAGACAGCGCTATATAAATGGGAAAGAAACTGCGCAGAGCAGTGTTAAAGGTATGAAGATAGGCCGTCTCCCCGCCAAGGCTGAAGGGTGGCGTTACTGTAGTGACGCCCAAAAATTGTGGGCGAACAAAAACCGCCGCCGCCGCCGCCAAGGACACCAGACCACCAAGAGATTGCAAAACCGCGCGCCATAACATGCCGCCATCACTGGCCCGCGCTTCAGCCGCATTAACCCAGGCGCCAGTGGTCGTCATCGCGGATACGGCTTCATACCAGCCATCAACAAAACTCATCCCCCCAAGGACGAAAGGCAGACCGGCAAATATCGGAACAATCAGCCACCAGGCCAGAAGCACCAAAATAATCTCTCGCAGGCCCGAAGTTTCTTTATCGCGATTTTCCCGATGGGAGGCGTAATAAAATCCACCTCCTAAAAACCCCATCAATAATGCAGAAAATGCAAAAGAAAGAGCGCCGGAAATATCGCGCTCCAGTAAAGCTGCGACCATTGGCAGCAAAGCCGCCACTGCGAGAAGCAGCAGCGCCCGGCCTATATAGGAAACAATCGCTGAAGAATTCATGAATTAAAAATATTCCAATGTGACCCGGAACATTTGTTCTACATCTTTGACATTCTCGCGCAAGGCCATGAGAACAACCCGATCATTGGCTTGAATAATCGTCTTTGCCGTTGGCAAAATAACCTCGCCATCACGCAAAATCGCACCAACAACCACGCCCGATGGTAAATTAGTATCTTTCAAAGTTTCCCCAACCAGAGACGACGTTTCTAGTGCGATAGCATCAATCAGTTCCGCCGCGCCATCCATGATGGAAAACACACCCTTAATGCGCCCCCGACGCACATGCTGCAATATGGTTGAAACCGTCACCGCGCGCGGATCAACAAATCGATCAATACCCACCGATTCACTGATTTCCCCATAGGTGCGCTCATTAACCAGACACAAAGCCCGATTGGTCCCTTCCCGCTTGGCAATGATCGAACTTAAAACATTGACCTCATCGGAATTGCTAACCGCAACAATGGTCTCACAATCGGCAGCCCCTGCTTCCAGCAAAATATCGCGATCAAGCCCCGAGCCCTGAATAACCACAGCGCGCTCCAAATGCTCAGCAATATAATGGGCACGGTCAGAGCTTGGCTCAATGATACGAATTTTTGTGAGGTTATTATCGTCCAATGCCTTGGCCACATGATAGCCGATATTGCCGCCGCCAACAATGATGATTTTCCGCGCTTGTGTTGTCGCTTCCGATAATATCTGCAAAGCCCGGTCTACCTTGTTACGGTCGGCAACAAAATAAATATCATCCCCCTTGGTCAATTCATCATCTGCATGGGGGCGGAATATTTTACCATCGCGAACAACCCCAACAATCGTAATTTCAAGGTCAGGAAATAATTCGGCCACTTGGCGCAAAGGCGTATCCGTAATCGGACAGGATTCTTTAATCTTCAACCCAACCGCCCAGATGCGGCCATCAGCAAAGCTGCGTATTTCAAACGCGCTTGGCGTTGCCAGCCTTTGCAAAATTGCCTCGGCCACTTCCGACTCTGGCGAGATAACCACATCAATGGGAATATTATTGCGACTGAACAAATCTGCATATTTATTATCGAGATAGGATTCACCGCGAATGCGTGCCATTTTTGTCGGCACATTAAATAGCGAATGCGCGATCTGGCAGGAAACAATATTGACCTCATCGGATTGCGTCACCGCGATAATGAGATCAGTCTCGGCCGCCCCGGCTTCGGTCAGCACATCCGGATAAGACGCATTGCCAACAATCCCACGCACTTCAAGGCGCTCCGTAATATGACGGATCAAATCTTCGGATTGGTCAATGACGGTGACATCAAATTTTTCACCGGCAAGGCGCGCACAAATGCCATATCCAACCCGCCCGGCACCACAAATAATTACCCGCATAGCTCTAATCTTTCTTCGCCCCGAAAAGGGACCGGTCATCCTATATAGGGTGGTTGGTCACAAACGCCCATACCCCAGCCTGTACCAAGGAATATCCCCCTAACCCCTTAATATTGCTTAAGCAATTTCCAAAAAACCGGAATGTGTTTGCCAATAAGAAAGGCGCAAAAACAACAAGTTAGAGCATTTGCGCAAATTACGGGATATAGAGAAAACTCCGAGGTTAATAGCTTAAATCAGGCGCTCGGTGTGGTTTCTGCCCGGGCACCGGATTCTATTCCCAAAGCCTTCAGCTTACGGTGCAGCGCTGAGCGCTCCATGCCAATAAACGACGCTGTTCGGGAGATATTGCCGGAAAAGCGATTGATCTGCGCGATTAAATATTCACGTTCAAACTTCTCCCGCGCCTCACGAATGGGCATGGCAATAAGCTGTTTCAGGCTTTCACCACTTGGCATGGCCGGACCATTGCTAACAATGTCATTGGGCAGTTTTTCAACCGTGATATCTATCTCCTGCGGTTCGTCCCCCATCATTAACAAGGTGCGCTCCAGAACATTGCGCAATTGCCGCACATTGCCCGGCCAGTGATAGGCCTGTAACGCCGCCAAAGCATCATTGGTTATGCCGCGCTGGCGAATACCGCCAGAGGCCGCAATGCTGGTAATAAAGGCCTCGGCCAGTTCTGGTATGTCTTCGCGCCGCGATGCCAATGTCGGTGCCGAGATTGGCACTACGGACAGGCGATGAAATAAATCTTTGCGAAACCGATCGGCTTCTGCTTCTTCCAACAGATTTTTTGAAGTGGTGGAAATAATGCGCACATCAACTTCAACCGGCTCGGTGCCACCAACACGAATAAAACGCTGCTCAACCAGAACCCGCAAAATCTTGCTTTGGGTCTCCATGGGCATATCTGCTACTTCATCAAACAAAAGCGTGCCCCCATGGGCCTCTTCCATCAGGCCGACTTTGCGCGGCTGGCCATCCTTGCCTTCAATGCCAAACAGCGCCTCTTCCATTTTGTCCGGCGCAATCGTCGCCGCCCGCACAATCACAAAAGGTCGCGATGAACGATGGGATTGTCCATGAATAGTGCGCGCCAGCATTTCCTTGCCCGCCCCGGCTGGACCGGAAATAAGAATACGCGATTTGGAATCAGCAATTTTTTCCACCAGCGAGCGCAATTGCACCATGGACGAAGAATGACCAATCAGCCCCATGGTGATGGATTGGGATTTAAGATCGGTATTCTCCCGGCGTAATTGCGCGGTCTCCAACGCTCGATGCACCGCCAACACCAGCTTATCCACATTAAACGGCTTTTCAATAAAATCATAAGCCCCTTTGCGAATAGCCGCGACTGCTGTTTCAATATTGCCATGGCCAGAAATAATCAGCACCGGCAGTTCCGGATGCAATTCTTTTACAGCATCAAGAATTTCAAGCCCGTCAAGTTTCGAGCCTTGTAACCAGATATCCAAAATCATCAAGGCCGGTAGACGTTTTTTCAACGCATCAAACACCGCATCACTATGGGCCGCCATACGCGGTGCATAGCCCTCATCTTCGAGAATGCCACTGACAAGCTCGCGAATATCGCGCTCATCATCAACCACAAGAATATCGACACTCATTTTACACTCTCCTGTTTCGGGGAAGAATTATTTTGCTGGGTATTTTCAGTCCGAGCCCGCACAGCACCTTTTAAAGGAATGATAATCGACACCCGCGTGCCGGTTTTGCCACCAAGGGTGAGATCATTTTCAAGCCGCAATATGCCCTGATGCTCTTCAATAACTTTGCGCACAATCGCCAGGCCAAGGCCGGTACCTTTTTCGCGGGTGGTCATATAAGGCTCAGTCAGACGGTGGCGGGATTTTTCCGGCAAGCCTTTGCCATTATCAATAAAGGCAATGCGCGCATGAGTTTGATCGCGATCAATCTCAATTCGGATTTTCCCTTTCACACTTCTCTCACCTCCACCGTTTTCAGGTTCGGAAATGGCTTCAACTGCATTTTTCACAAGATTGGTGCAAGCCTGCGCCAGCAAACGCCCATCAGCACGAATAAGGACAGGGGTGTCCGGCGCACTGATTTCAAACTCAATCTCCGGCGCTGCCACCTGAAAAACGAACACCGCCTCTTTGACAATCTCACGCAAATCCTCTTCGCGCATCACCGGTTCTGGCATGCGCGCAAAGGAAGAAAACTCATTGACCATGCGACCAATATCACCAACATGCTTGATTATCGTATCCGTGCAACGGGTAAACACTTCCGGATTGGAAGTAATTTCCTTGCTATATTTGCGGCGCAAGCGCTCTGCCGAAAGCTGAATAGGCGTCAGCGGATTTTTAATCTCATGGGCAATGCGCCGGGCCACATCGCCCCATGCGGCACTACGCTGGGCCGAAACCAATTGCGTAATATCGTCAAAGGTCGCCACATAGCCCGCCCCATCGCCACCAATGCGAACGCTAAGAAGATGCGTTATGCCACGGCTTTGCAATTCCACCTGCCCGCTGGCTTCATTGCTGCGCTCGCGTTTGGCCTGCTCGAATATCTCGTAAATGCCCGGCGATAAATCTTTCAAGGAAGCCCCGGTCATACGCATGGGCGAAGAGCCAAGAAATTCAGCCGCCATGCGATTGGCAATAGTGACGCGACCATCGCTCGACAGGCCCATAACCCCCGCCGGAACGCCCGACAATACCGCCTCAATAAAGCGCCGACGCTCATCGGATTGTTGATGGGCGGATACCAAATCATCCCGCTGGGTTTCAAGCTGCGCGGTCATGTGATTAAACGCCCGCGCCAAATCCCCCAATTCGCCATCGCTTTTGCGCGGCTCCACCCGGGCCGATAAATCCCCGCCGGAAACCTGATTGGCCATATGCGAAAGCCGCGAAATCGGCTGCACAATCGCATTTGAAACGAGCAGTCCGGCCCACACCGCCACCAGCAATATTATCAGCGCCAACAAGCCAAAACCAATCAGGAACACCACCCGCAAATTGGCTAAGGTCCCCTGAAATTCAGCAGAGCTGTCGCGAAATTCTCGCACCGCCAATAGCTGCGACGCGATTAGCGGCGTCTCTTCTTTGAACGCAATGATATAGCCCTCATTAAAGGGCTGTATTTTCAAAACCCCGTAATAGAGATCCAGCTTCTCGCTATCGACAGCATTGAAATCATAACGCGAGGCAATATCGCGCCCTTGGTCAATGCGATCAAACACGCTGCCGGCAGGCAGTTTATAATCCAACACCGTATGGGGCGTCACCTCAGCCCGCAAAAGAATTCGCCGCTCCCCGTCAAGCAGGTAAATCGCCGACCAGCCGCGCACAATCGCCTGCCCCAGCAAATATTGCCGCAAAGTGATTGGCGCTGCTCCATAGCCCTGACGGTCTTCAAAATCTTTCACATCAAGCGCCAGATCAACCAGCCCATTACCCATTTGAATCGAGTTGGAACCAAAATAACCATTGGCCAGATTAACCGCATTGGTCACCGACATATTGATGCGATCAATCAGCAGGTCTTGAGACATGCGCTGCAAAACTATGGTCGAGAAAGTAAAGGTGATTACCGCCGGAGCAATCGCCACCACAGAAAGCAGCCCCACCAGCTTTGTGTGCATGCGCGAGCCCGCAAGCCCGGTGCGCCGGTCGCGATAAATCCGCCAGAACCGCAAACCAACAATGGTCATCAAGGTGACCGCCATCAAAGCACTGGCCGCAAACAAAACCGCCAAAGGCGCGCTCGAGCCTTCAACAAAGTTCAAAAGAAAAAGCGCCGTGGATAGAAAGATCACCATGGCCAGAAAAATCAGCCCGGCGATGAGAATATAACGCGACTGCGACCGCCGCTGCGCCTGTTGCACTGCCTGTGGCGCTGCCTGATCAGACGGTTTTTCAGATGCCAGCGCCCCGCCACCAGCAGGCAGGCAGCCAGAAGCCCCGGAGGCACTACGTCCCCTTTGGCCCTCAAAATCAGAATCGCTATCCGTTAACTGTGACAATAAAGCATCCCACAAGCTACAAAACCCCTACGCCAAGGGTAGAATGCATCGAATGTGGCACAAAATCAACAGTAAATGTTGCCTTTTTACATCATGGGGTTGGGGCTAAATTCTCACACATGCTTCGACACAAAGGCATCTCCCTCGTCATCCCGGGCGCAGTGCAGCACGAAGTGATGCGCTGCAGAACCGGGACCCAACTCGAAAAAGAAACGGTTGGGTATTATGGGGAGTTCGTATTGAAATCTTTCAACAAGAACAACCTGACTATCAAAGTAGATGGCGTCAGAGTTGGGCCCCGGGTCAGCGAAGGGTCATTACATGCCGCATCGCGCACGGGATGACGGGGAAGCGCTTCCGAATTTCTTCCCTCGTTTACGGGGGAAGCCCCCTTTTGGGGCGAAGGGGGCTGGCGC
>WFQB01000160.1 GCA_015487305.1 Parvularculaceae bacterium
ATAAGGGACTATATCATGTGTTGGGTGGTGTGATTTCACCATTGGATGGGGTTAGCGCGGATGATTTGAATATAGCCTCGCTGGCCCAGCGTGCATCGGCAGGCGGGGTTAAGGAAATAGTGCTGGCTATGAGCGCGACAATAGACGGCCAAACCACCGCCCATTATTTACAAGAGCGCCTTGAAAATCTGGGGGTTGAGCTAACACGCCTGTCTCATGGTGTTCCGGTGGGCGGTGAGCTTGATCATCTTGATGAGGGCACATTGGCTGCGGCTTTAAAGTCACGTCGCCCGCTTTAACAGTCGTAAAGCTGGTTGTCGCATTGACAACATCAGGAGAAATTGCGTAAGGCCAGATTCAAGATGCCAAAGACGCCTGACCACCAAACGCTTACCCCAAAAAGGGATATTAAAAAAATGGATAAGATTTTCACCATACAAAGCAGTAACGCACCATTGGCCGGTGTCTGCTTTTTTGCGCGAGCGAGGTTTGTCTAGCAGCAACAATCTTTTATTGATTGAATATCGGACCCCTCCTCAAAGCCAATAGCTTTCGGAGGGTTTTTTTATGGCGCTCCATCATGTCTTTAGAAGAAGATTATTATGACTGAAACACCACCAGATATTCATCAGGACCTACCCTCCAAAACTTGGCAGCAGGAAACCAAAGCGCTTTTGCATATTGGCGTGCCAATGGCGCTGACGCAATTAATCGGCTTTGCGGTTTTTACCATTGATGTGATGATGATTGGCCGCCTTGGCCCTGAAGCTTTGGCCTCTGCCTCGCTTGGGGTGGTTATTCTTTTCACCGTCTGGATGCTGGTCATGGGGCCGATCATGGCCATCGCGCCCATGGTCTCCCATGCGCTGGGGGCGGATGCCAAAAATTATGATGATGTGCGGCGCTCAGTGCGCATGGGGTTATGGGCGTTGGGCTTTGCCTTTCCAGTGATTGTGCTGGTGTTTTCGCAAGCCGACCATCTGGCTATCGCCTTTGGTCAAGACCCTGCGCTATCCCATCGAGCGCGGGATTATGTGGTTTTGCTGGCCCCAAGCATGGTATTTGGTTTGGGCATTTGGGGCTTTCGTAATTTTCTGGCGGCGATTGAGCTAACACGCTTCCCGCTTTATCTCACCATTTTTACGACCCTGCTCAATGCATTTTTCAACTATGTGCTGATCTTTGGTAATTTTGGCTTTCCGCGTCTGGAATTAATCGGCGCCGGAATTGGCTCATCGCTGGCTTATGGGATTAGCTTTGCCATATTGGCTCTTTATTGCCAGCGTCAAAGCCAAGCAGCGCAATTTGAAATTTTTCGCGCCTTCTGGACGCCCGATTGGTCACGGTTTCGCGAATTATTTCGCCTTGGCATTCCCATTTCCATGACATCGTTTTTTGAAGGCATGTTGTTTAATGCCTGCGTGTTTTTAATGGGATTGATTGGCATTATGGAGATGGCTGCCTATCAAATTGCCATTAATGTCGGGGCTTTGGCCTTTATGATACCGCTTGGGTTTTCCATGGCTGGCGGTGTGCGGGTTGGCCTTGCGGCAGGGGCAGGGGATATGGGCGGTGTGCGCCGGGCAGCGGTGATGACTTTGCTGATTAGCACAGCGGTGATGACGATCTTTGCCATCGTGGTCGCATTGTTTCCGCACGGGGTGGCCATGCTCTATATTGATATTGAAAAACCGGACAATCAGATTGTATTGACGCTGGTATCCGGTTTTCTGCCTTTGGCAGCGGCCTTTATGATTTTTGATGCGGTGCAAGTTGCTGCCAATCAATTATTGCGAGGCTTGAAAGACGTGCAATATCCAATGGCAGTGACAGCGATTTCCTATTGGCTGATCGGCTTTCCTGTCGCGTGGTATTTCGGTCTACATACGGAGTTTGGCGCCAATGGCATCTGGTATGGGCTGATTGTTGGACTACTGGTTGCCGCCATCTTGCTGGGCGGCAGATTGTGGTGGATCACCCATAGCAAGCGCCTGCCCGGAAAGTTGGAAAGGACCTCAAGCAATTCTGTATAGCCCCCCAATATTAGGAGAAAAATACGGCTATATTTATATGTAGAAAAATAAATAGCTTAATTTTTCAATTTATATTAGGGTATCGCGTCCTGTAAGGGGCGAAAGAAGCAGGCAAGATGTGGTGTCTGGCAGAATATGAAATTGGCAGAAGTAAGAAAAATGAGGGGAAATTTATGACTTTTCTTTTGCAAAAATGGCGGCGCATGGCTGCCTGTTGGGGGGCGCTATTTTTTATTGCCGCGTCCGGCGCGGCCATAGGGCAGGAGGTCTCTGAACCAACCCAAGAAGAAATTGATGCCTATACAGTCTGGGCCGAAGAATTTGAATCTGGCCTTGATCGAAAACAGGGGACTATAAAGATTCTGGGCGGAAAGGTGAAGCTCGTTGTTCCCGCGGAATATTATTTTCTCAACGCAGAAGATGGTCGTTCTGTTCTCGAAGAAGCTTGGGGCAATCCCCCCAATGAAGGCGTGCTGGGTATGATTTTCCCATCCCATTACAGCCCCTTGGATGATGAATCTTGGGGGGCCATTATTTATTGGGAAGGCGATGGCTATGTCTCCGATGAAGATGCCAATGAAATAGATTATGATGAACTATTGGTTGAAATGCAAAAAAGCATTCAGCAGGATAATGAATATCGTGTTGAAATGGGCTATGAGCCTTTGGAACTGGTTGGCTGGGCCGAACCGCCTGTTTATGATGGCGAGAACCACCGCATGTATTGGGCGCAGGACTTAATCTTTGGGGAAAGCGAAGACCATACTTTAAATTATGATATGCGGATTTTAGGGCGACGAGGCGTTTTAACGTTGTCCTATGTGGCCGCTATGGATCAATTGGAAGAGGTGCGTGCTTCGCGGGATGATTTATTGCGTATGACATCCTTTGCCGAAGGTAGTCGCTATACGGATTATCAACCGGGAGATAAAAAAGCTGATTATGGTATTGCTGCACTGGTTGGTGGTGGTGCTGGCGTTTTACTGGCTAAGAAAGCGGGGCTCTTTGGGGTGATAATGATCTTCTTTAAGAAGTTTTTCGTATTCATTCTTGCTGGTCTGGCTTTCTTGTTCACACGCCTTAAGGGATTGTTTGGCGGTAATAAAAGCTGATTGAAAACAAGTTTCAGACAAACACTAAAAGCGGTGAGGGCAGTCTCGCCGCTTTTTTTGGTCGTTTCCCTGAGTTTTTAAAAAAACTTTACAAAAACGCGTAAGGGTCAATATCGACCGTGATGCGCACGCTGGATGGCATTTTAACTTGCGACAGCCATAGCCGTAAATAGTTTTGCAAATTTATCGTGCGCTTGGCCTTGGCCAAAAAGCGAATACGATAGCGCCCGCGCAGACGATAAAGCGGCGCAGCGGCCGGGCCCCAAACTTCTATGCCCTCTGCCTGCGGCACCATGCGGGCAAGGGCGCGGGCGGTTTCATTGACGGCAACTTCATTGTCGCTGGTCAGGATGAGCGCAGCAAGGCGACCATAGGGCGGAAAGTTTAGCATCTTGCGCCCTTCGGCCTCGGCGGCAATGAAAGCATCACGATCCCCATGGGCAAGCCCGGTTATCACCGGATGCTCTGGTTGCCAGCTTTGCAATAATGCGTGGCCCTTTTTGCCCTCGCGCCCGGCGCGGCCCGCAACTTGTGACAAGACCTGCCAAGTGCGCTCAGCAGCGCGCAAATCCCCCCCGGCAAGACCAAGATCGGCGTCGACCACTCCGACTAGAGTGAGATTAGGAAAATGGTGCCCCTTGGCGGCCACTTGGGTGGCAATCAATATATCAATTTTCTTATCTTTCATGCGTGCCAATAGGTCTTGCGCTTCTGCGGGATTGCGCACGGTATCAGAGGAAAAAACAGCACTGGCACGGTCAGGCCAACGGGCCTCCACCTCTTCGGCAATGCGCTCCACCCCCGGCCCACAGGCGGCAAGACTGTCTTTTTCATTGCAATGGGGGCAGGCCTCGGGCTTGGACATGGAAAAGCCGGAATGATGACAGACCAGACGATTTTGAGCGCGATGCTCGACCAGCCATGTATCGCTATCAGGGGCGGTCATACGCTCTCCGCATTTGCGACATAAGGTCAGTGGTGCATAGCCACGCCGATTGAGGAATAATAAAACCTGTTCGCCGCGGGCAAGGGTTTCATTGACCGCTGAGACAAGTTTTGGCGACAGCCAATGGCCGGGCTCGGGCTTGTCTTCGCGCAAATCAATAATATCAAAATCGGGCATGGCAGCCCCGCCAAAACGCGATGGCAGTGCAACAGAGCTATAACGCCCCTCGGCAACATTCATCAAAGTTTCCAAAGATGGCGTGGCCGAAGCGAGAATGATCGGAAAGCCGTTTTTAAAACCGCCCGCATCAGCGGCGCGGGCAATCGCCATATCGCGGGCATGATAGAGAACGCCGTCCTGTTGCTTGTACGCGCTGTCATGCTCTTCATCGACAATGATCAGCTTGAGATTGGCAAAGGGCAGGAACAAGGAAGAGCGCGCGCCAACCACTAAGCGCGCTGACCCGTCCAGAACCCGCCGCCAAACCCTGCGCCGCTGGGCGGCGGTCATATCGGAATGCCAAGCGGCCGGGGCGGTGCCAAAACGCTCCTGTAAACGCTTCAAAAAAGGCAGGGTCAGGGCAATTTCCGGCAACATCACCAGAACTTGCGCGGTTTTGTCCCGGGCTAAGGCTGCGGCAATCGCTTCACAATAAACTTCCGTCTTGCCGGACCCCGTAACCCCGTCAAGCAAGGTGCAGGCATAGCCATCTTTTCCGATGGTCTGGCACAAAATATCGGCGGCCTGTTGCTGGTCTGGCGATAAATCATGGCCCCTGCGTGCCGGGTCCGGGGCATCAAAGGGCGGGTCCGGGTCAATCGGGCTTTCGGCCAGCAAGCCTTGTCGGGCCATGGTGCGGATAATACCATCACTGACCTTGATGGTAGCGCTGGCACGTTTGGCCAAATCTCGCGCTAGAAGCGGGTAATTGCTGTTGCGCGCCGCCTGCCAAACCGCTTGGCGCTTTTCGGTCATTTTTTCCGGCATGGGCGCAATAGCGCTAAAGCCCGTTTGCGGTTTTGGCTGGTCGAGAAATTCCCCTTTGCGCATAACCATGCGCAACACCGCCCCGGGGGCGCTCATAGTATAGGCGGCAACCCAATCAATAAAATGCAATAGCGGCTCGGCCAATGGCGGCGCCTCAATTCTGGCAATCACCGGTTTTAGCTTTTCCGGGGCAATATCATCCGGCCTTTGTGCATCAAACCAAACCACCCCGCGCCTTGTTTGGGAGCCAAGGGGCACGGTGACAAAATCGCCGGGCTTGAGGGGCATATTTTCCGGCAAGGCATAGCTATAGGCACCCGCCAGTGGCAAAGGCAGCAAGACGCGCACGGTTTTGGGCGTCGTTTCGGGCAAAAGGCTAGGGGTGGCCGGATTCATCCCCCACAAATAGCCGGGCTTTGGCCCTTATGCACCCTTAATTTTCGTCCCTTATCGCCCCTTTATCGGATGGGATTTCACCGAAAATCTTGCCGAGCGGGCGCGCATGGACTACCAAGAGGGGTGTTTTACCCTTTTCAGTTCGCCTTCTAAGTGATTTTTGCCATGGCCCTTGTTTTGAACCGTCTGCCCTCCCGTTTTTCTATTTTGGCGCTGCTATTGTCGGGGCTGGTATTTTTGGGGCTGGGGCTCGGATCGGCGCGGGCGGAATATTCTTTTTGCAATAAAAGCAGCTATGCCCTGTCGGCAGCGATTGGCTATGTAGACCAATCGCGCCTGATTACGCGGGGCTGGTGGCGCTTGCGGGCCGGAGAATGCAAGGTGGTGATGACCGATGCCATTCAGCCGGGGCGCTATTTTGTCTATGCGGAAGCCATTCCCGGTCATTTGGGCCCTTTGAAAGCTTGGTCTGGAGATCGCCCTTTATGCGTTGAAAATGAAAGCCTGTTCACCCTTTATGATCAGGATGTCTGTGCCACGGATCCGCGCCGCCAAAGAGAGTTTTTCTCGGTGGACGTACCTGAAAGCACAAATGGCTCATGGCGCACGGAATTTGTCGAGCCGAATAATTTTACCGTCTATCAGGCCGAAGTCGCTGGTGTGCAGCGATTATTGCGCGATATTGGCCGCGAAAATGTGGTGATTGACGGCACTGTGGGCCGCGCCACGCAATTGGTGGTGCGCGAATATCGCCGCTCCAAGGGGTTGGGCGATAGCGGTGTCATTGATAATGCGCTGATCGATAGCCTCATCAAAGACGCCAATGAGCGCGATGCCAAGCTTGGCTTTTTCTTTTGCAATGCAACCCAATTACCGGTTTGGGCGGCCTTTGCCGAGCCGGACCCGGAAGAGGGCTATCGCTCCACCGGCTGGTGGCGTCTGGCCGGATCAGAATGCGTCAAAGTGCGCCGCGGGGCACTGGCCTCCAATCATTATTTCGTCTACGGGGTGATGGAAGCCGATGGCCGCGACGCCCCCATGGTTGGTGGCTCGCAGGGCTTTTGCATTTCCAATGTGCAATTTGACGCCGCCGGGGAAATTGATTGTCAGGCCGAAGGCTATGATGAAGCGCAGTTCCGCCGGGTGGAAATTGGCGGGGAGAAATCCTTTACCTATAAATTTACCCCCGACCAGTTCAATCCGGAAACCGTCTTAAGCCCCGGCGCTGATACCGCAGACCCGCCCGCAGAAGAAAGCAGCGAGGGCCAATAGCGCCCGTGGCAGATTTTACCGGCATTGAAAATTGGGTTTTTGACCTCGACAACACGCTCTATCCGGCAGAATGCCATTTATTTGCGCAAATCGATGTGCGGATGACGGATTTTGTCGCCCGTCGCTTAGGGCTGCCCAAAGACAAAGCGCGAATCTTGCAAAAGCATTATTATGGTGTTTACGGCACAACCTTGGCGGGGCTGATGAAAGAGCATGGGATCAAGCCGAAAGATTTTCTCGATTATGTCCATGATATAGATTTAACCAATATCAATCCGTGTAAAGAACTTTATGTCGGCATAGAGCGCCTGCCCGGGCGGCGCTTTATTTTCACCAATGGCTCGGTGCGCCACGCGGAAAATGTTGCCGGAAAGCTCGGTATTCTCGATCTGTTTGAGGGTATTTTCGATATTGCCCAATGCGATTATATTCCAAAGCCCGAGCGGCAAAGTTATGAGAAGTTTGCTTCTCATTTTAACTTTGACCCGCAGCAGGCAGCGATGTTTGAAGACCTGCCGCAAAATCTGATTGCCCCGCATGAAATGGGCCAGACGACCATATTAGTCCATTCCAAAGCCGAATGGTTTGCCGATGAGCCGGAAAGCAAGCGCCCGGCCGGCCCGGGAGAGAAATTTGCGCATGTGGATCACATGACCGATGATCTGACCGGATTTTTACAGACCCTCGTGATTGATAAAAAAGATGACAGGAAAGCAGCCTCATGAAATTAAGCGATGCACAGCCGATCATTGAACAGGCCTGGGAGCGGCGCGACGGTATTAGCGCCGCTGACGCAGAAATCGTCACAGCAGTTAACAGCGCTCTGGCCGCGCTTGATGATGGCACGGCACGCATTGCCGAAAAACAGGGCGCCAAATGGCATGTCCATCAATGGCTAAAAAAAGCGGTATTGCTATCGTTCAAGCTTAACCCCAATGAGCTGATAAAAGGCGGCATTGGCGGCGGTGTGTGGTGGGACAAGGTCCGCTCAAAATTTGAGGGCTGGGGCGAAGAAGAATTTATAAAAGCCGATTTTCGCGCTGTGCCGCCCTGCACTGTGCGCAAGGGCGCATTCATTGCCAAAGATGTGGTGCTGATGCCGTCTTATGTGAATATTGGCGCCTATGTGGGCGAGGGCAGCATGGTCGACACTTGGGCCTCCATCGGGTCTTGTGCGCAAATCGGCAAGCATTGTCATATCTCCGCCGGCGCGGGCATTGGCGGCGTGCTCGAGCCTTTACAGGCCAACCCCACTATCATTGAAGATAATTGCTTTATCGGCGCGCGTTCAGAAGTCGTCGAAGGGGTGATTGTCGGCGAAGGCTCGGTCATTGCTATGGGTGTGTTCATCACCCAATCGACCAAAATCGTAAACCGCCAAACCGGTGATATTTCCTATGGGCAAATCCCACCTTTTTCGGTGGTCGTCCCCGGCTCTTTGCCGGACAAAAATGGCGGCCCATCCTTGGCCTGCGCGGTGATCGTAAAACAGGTCGACGAGCGCACCCGCGCCAAAACCTCGATCAATGATCTGCTGCGGGATTAGGCTCTAAAACCCGCTGCCATCGCGGCGGCGTAAAATCCATTGTGTGCTGCCGCGCTTTATCGCCCGCATATCCACCTCCGGGTCCGTATAGGCCACCGTGTCATTATCGGAGCGGGTGCCAATCTCCAGAAATACGCAATCCTTGTCAGCGCGATTGACCAATTGATGGCCATTTTCAACCCCGGCCTTGAAAGCGGCGGCATCGCCTGCGCGCAATAAGGTCTCGCCATCATCTTCCACCAGCACCGCTTCGCCTTCGAGAATATAGACAAATTCGTCTTCTGATTGGTGCCAATGCTTATGAGCGCTGGCGGCACCGGGCTTGAGCCTTGTGAGATTAACCCCGAACTGATCAAGCCCCCCTGCATTGCCCAACACTTGTTTTTCGCGGCCCTTGCAAATGGCATCATAGGGGGCAGGATAGGCGCAGGCGGTTTTTACGGGAATTTTCTCAAGGGCGATTTTCGGCATGATAGGGGCTTTCATTTGCATTTTGGGTTAGGCACAGGATAGACCAGAAGGCCTCTAACAGGGAATAATAAATGACCAAAACTGACCCGCTTTCATTGACCAAAGAGCTGGTGCGCTGTGCGTCCATAACGCCGCAGGACCATGGGGCGCTGGCAGTGATGGAAGCGGCGCTGAAACCTCTGGGGTTTTCCTGCGAGCGCATGCATTTTGCCGAGCAGGGCTTGCCATCGGTGCAAAATCTCTGGGCAAAAATTAGCTCTCATTCAAGCGCGCCGGGGCGGCATTTTTGTTTTGCCGGTCACACCGATGTGGTGCCCGCAGGCGATATCTCCCAATGGGACCACCCGCCTTTTGAAGCCAATGAAGAAGATGGCTTTTTATGGGGGCGCGGCACGGCGGATATGAAAAGCGCATTGGCGGCTTTTGTCTTTGCGGCGGCGCGTTTTCTTGAAAGCCGCAAAAATTTCTCCGGCACGATTAGCCTGATGATTACTGGTGATGAAGAAGGCATGGCGGTTAATGGCACAAGGCAGATGGTGCGGGTGCTGCAGGAACGCGGGGAGAAAATCGATCATTGTCTGGTGGGGGAGCCAAGCTCCATCAAACAGCTCGGCGATATGATTAAAATCGGCAGGCGCGGCTCTTGTAATTGCCATTTGCGCATTGACGGGGTGCAGGGCCATGTGGCCTATCCGGAGCGCGCCGATAATCCGGTGCCAAAATTGATAAAAGTCCTAAGCGCCTTGATTGATCCGCCGATTGATCAAGGCTATGAAATGTTTCAGGCTTCCAATCTGGAAATATCGGGGGTTTCTTCTCCGGCGCTGGCGGAAAATGTTATCCCGCCGGAAGCCGAAGCCAAGTTCAATGTGCGCTTTAACCCCAATTGGGAAGGCGAAAAGCTGATTGCGCATTTGCGCGAGCGAATTGAAAAAGTGCTGGGGCCAAAAGGTTGGCAATTCGAAGCGCGCATTTCCGGCGAGGCCTTTTTAACGCAGGACCAGCAATTTATTGACCTTTTGCGTGATTGCGTGCGCAATAAAACCGGCCTCACGCCAGATTGCACCACAGGCGGCGGCACATCCGATGCGCGGTTTATTCGGTTTTTATGTCCGGTGGCGGAAGTGGGGCTGGTAGGGGCAAGCATTCACAAGCTGAATGAGCATGTCCTGATTGACGACATCTATCGCCTGTCAGATATTTATCTGGAAATTTTGCAGCGTTATTTTGAAGACAGATAACGGGTTTATTGAATTACAATCCGGCCCAAAATGGGTAAAAATAACACAGAAGCGAGCACCTGAAATATGAGCGCAAGAAAGATTACATCAAATAGCGGTGCGGCCCTCTGATGGTAAGGTTTTCGAAAATCGAACAAAAAAACTAGCCAGCATTTCAGCGCAAAAATAAGCGGGATAAAAGAAAGCCCAAATAAAAAGGAATCCGACAAGCTTAGGGAATAAAGAAATATTCCCTGCAAGAAGGTTATGAGAAGGGCGAGGAGATAGAGTCCTAAAGTAATTCTAAAATAGATGGAATTAATTGTCTGTAGAGATGTCAATAATCTCACAATCTAATCCTTCCCGTTCCAAAGAATGTCCCGTAAAGTGAGCACTCACACCCGTGATGACAATTTTTGTAAACGAAAGATTGATGTTAGGCCACTGTCGTTTTATGGAAGTCTCCGAAATTAAGTAAGAAAGATGGATAATTTGTCCCATTCTGTGCGCACTGATATTTCTACCGTGTTGGCGATGGTTTCGGCCAAGGAAAATTGGCGCACCCGCATGGATTTATCGGCGGATGGGGTGTTTCGTTCTTTTCTGGCCATTCCGCTCAGCTTTCCTTTTTTTCTCCTATTCGATAAAGCGCTGGTGCGGGCGGTTCTGGCCATGCCCGCCGAGCAACGCCCGGAGCTCATCGAGACCCCTTTTCTTGTGGGCGAGATCATTCAACTGGCGATCATCATCACCGTCTGGCTTGGCAGTCTTTGGTTGCTGGCGCTGTTTGCCAAGCGCCTGCATTGGGACAGGCATATCGCTCCGGTGATTATTGGTTTTAACTGGTCCATGCTGATAGTCCAATTGCCGGTCAGCTTTCTGGCGGTAGCCATGGTCAGTCTTGATAAATTGCAAGGGGTGGTCACGGCGGCTTTTTTGGGATTTGCCTTGCAGCTTTTCTTCCGGTTTCGGGTTTTGCATATTGGCGGCGGGGTAAAAACCGGCAGCGTTTTGATGATGCTGATCTTTCTGGAGCTTTTTTCAATTTCTGTGCGGCTTGTGTCTTCGGGGCTTTTATCCTCAATTTTTCCAGCTTTCGAGCCCGCCGCCGCCTGATAGCAAGACCTAAAAGAGTGGTAAGAATGTAATTTGACCGCTTATTCTTGCCGCATTTACCTGCTAAAGCCTATGACTGGTGAGAAGAGGTTTTTTGATCTATGCGCTGTAACAAATATTCCTTTCATTTTGGAGTGCTGGCTTTTTTGGCAGCCATGGGCGGCGTATGGCCAGCCAATGCGCTTGCAAGTGCCTCTGCTCAAAACAATGCAAGCACTGAAGATGCCAAATTCAAAGTCGAAGAAGCGGCCTATTGCGCCGCCACCTATGGCTGGATCATGGAATATCTCATTCCCAATGGCATGCCAAAAGAGGCAGCCATTCAAGCGGAAATCGCATTTCTCATCTGGGGCTATGAGCTTGGCCTATCAGCGCCAAATGCCGTCGAGGAAGAGCGCAATCAATATGCCAGCGCGGCAATAGCGAAACTAACCGGAAGCCTGCCGGAAGTAACCGACGAAGCCACGGCAAAAACCGCCATTGACAAGGTCATCGCCGAGGCCGCCATTTGCGCCGATAAAGTAAAAGCAAAATATCCCGACGGCCTGCATCCGGTGGTAATTGCCCTTGAAGAAGAAGCCAAGAAAAAACGCATGCTGATGCAGGATCAGGCCATTCCGTTGAAATAGCCTTATTGGTAAAAGCAAAAGACTTTCCGTTATCCCAGACCGTCATCTCAGGCGCGGTGCAGCACGCAAGTGATGCTTCTCGTCCTTCGACTTCGCTCAGGATGAGGCCGGGACCCGGCTCTGGTCGAAGGATGGCGACAAGAACCCAACCCTCATGCTGAGCTTGTCGAAGCATGGAAACAAGACCCCAAACTTCAACAAGCCATCCCAAACCCGCAATACCACCATATAAGGCAATCAAATTTCAACCCTGCACCACATCATCAGGATAAAGCGCTTTTTCAAAATACAGCCCATGGGCGGGCGCAACCGGACCACAGGCGGCGCGAGATTTTGCTTCCAATGCTTTTTGCATATCGCCCACCGCCCATTTGCCAGCGCCAACCCGCTCCAGCGAACCAACCAGGGAGCGAATTTGATTATGCAAAAAAGACCGTGCCGCAAAGCGCAGGATAATTTCATCGCGGGCGCGAAAAATCTCAACTCTGTCCAGAGTTTTCACGGGGCTTTTCGCCTGACACAGGCTGGCGCGAAATGTAGTGAAATCATGCTCGCCAATCAGGCATTGCGCCGCTTCGCGCATGGCGTCTGCATCAAGGGCGTAAGGAATATGCCAGACCCGCCCCGCATCAAGAGCTGGCGGGCTGCGACGCTCGGCTAAGCGATAGAAATATTGCCGCCCGATACAGGAAAACCGCGCATGAAACGCATCCCTCACTTTTTGCGCAGATATAACCGCGATGGGCAAAGCGCCCAAATGGGCGTTGAGACCATCGCGCACCGTATCTGTCGGAAAATCCTTGGCCAGATCAATATGCACACTCATGGCAATGGCATGAACCCCCGCATCCGTGCGCCCGGCCGCAACAGAAGGGGCAGGGGCGCCGCTTAAAGCTTCGCCCGCTTTTTCCAATGCCTCTTGCACAGAAGGGTTTTCGGCCTGTTTTTGCCAGCCCACAAAAGGCGCGCCATCATATTCGAGAGTTAAATGAAAGCGTGGCATTTAAAGGGCTCTGCTATTGGCGGCCAGCTTGGCACCGCGCAAAAATTCACTGGCCCCTTGCGCCTTGCCTCCGGCCCGCTGCAATCGGGTGAGCGCAATCACCCCTTCACCCGTGGCAATCAACAATTCATCCTCAAAGCCGATTATGGTGCCGGGGGCCGCATCGCTTTTTGCATCACCAAGATGGCTCATCAATGCTTTCACCCGATAGGTTTTACCTTTGTCATCTTCCAGTTCAAACCACGCGCCGGGAAAGGGCGAAAGCCCGCGAATATGAGAATCAAGCTCGCGGGCGGGGCGCGTCCAATCAATGCGCGCCTCATCACTGGAAATTTTATGGGCATAGGTCACGCCCTCTTGGGTTTGCGGTGTGGCCACAAGGCCGCCGCGCTCCAAAGCCGACAATGCCCGGGGCAAAAGCTGCGCCCCTAAATAAGAAAGCCGGTCAGTAAGGCTACCGGCGGTGTCATCATCTGCAATATCGGTCACTTCTGATAGCAGCACCGGCCCCGTATCAAGCCCTTTTTCCATTTGCATTACCTGCACACCGGTCTGCCGGTCCCCGGCCATAATCGCCCGCTGAATAGGCGCCGCCCCGCGCCAACGCGGCAATAAAGAGCCATGAAGGTTCAAACAGCCATAACGCGGCGCGTCTAAAATCGCCTTGGGCAAAATCAACCCATAGGCAACGACAATCGCCACATCAAGATCAAGCGCTGCAAAAGCCTCCCGCTCCTCATCGCTCTTGAAATTAGTCGGTGTACGGATGGTTAACTCATGGCTTTCGGCAAAAAGATGAACCGGGCTTTTGCGGATCTTGTGGCCGCGGCCCGAGGGTCGTGGCGGTTGTGAATAGACCGCAACTATTTCGTGCCCGGCGGCTAATAATTCGCCCAATGCGGGAACAGAAAACTCAGGCGTGCCCATAAAGGCAAGACGCATATCAGCCTCGCTAAATTGCTAATGCCCCAAATGGTTGCAGGCAGGATCGCCACAGCCATCTTCTTGCGCGGCGGCAAGTTTCTGTTCTTTTTTCAGTTTTTTGAGAATACGCTCGCGCTTTAACCGGGACAAATGATCGATAAAAAGAATGCCTTCCAGATGATCCATCTCATGCTGAATACACACGGCTAACAGCCCTTCGGCATCAAGAATCTGTTCCTCGCCATGATAATCGAGATATTGAACCCTACAGCTAATGGGCCGCTCCACATCTTCATAAAAATCGGGCACGGAGAGACAGCCTTCTTCATAAGGTGTTGTTTCTGTTGATGGATTTATAATTTCAGGATTGACAAAAAAGCGCGGTTCGGCCTCTTCGCCTTCGCCCGCCAAATCCATGACAATGACCCGTTTTGGCACGCCCACCTGAATGGCAGCAAGGCCAATCCCGGGGGCCGCATACATGGTCTCCAGCATATCGTCCATCAGGGCACGCAAATCATCGTCCACACCCTCTACAGGCAAGGATTTCTCCCGCAATCGCGGGTCTGGGGCTATGAGAATGGGTCTAATTGCCATGCCCCGCATCTAGGGGCTTGGGGCGGATTCGTCAATAAGCTGTATTTTTTTGCGAATCAGCCCTTGGCAGCCATCAGGTCTCGCCATTTTGGCCTGAATGTTGTAAGGAATACAGAAGTGTAGCGAGTATTGGGTATCAAAATGGGAATTGTGGAGGGGGACTGGTCTGCCCTTTTGGGTAAGGCGTCGGGGGGCGCTGATGGTTTTGCAGCCATCGGGCAGGAGGTCGTGTTTGTCGGTATGACGGTATTTCAGAATATTTTTATGGCAGCAGCGTCACCTGCGATGTGGCCCTTTGCCGCGCAGATTGCTGACCAGACGGCGGATGAGGCGGCTGGCGATGCCGCCCGTGCCAGCGTGGAAGCCCAGCTTGGCGGCAGCAATGCTTTTGACCTTGGCGATAACTGGATATGGGTTCTTGGCATTATTATCGCCGTAGTTCTGGTTCTTTTCCTGATATCTGCGGGGGCGCGTATGCGCCGGGCCCGTGAAGCGGCTGAGCCGATTGATGAGCCTTTGTTTGAAGAGCAATTTGCTGTGCGCGATGACGATGCAGAGCTGGTATTGGAAGAACATGCCAGTGATGATCTGGCTGAAGTGATTATCGAAGAAGTCGATGATGATTTGGAAAAACTGGAAGTCTTAAAAGAAAACCGTCCAAGCTCTTTGTTTGATGACGATATGGCGGAAATTCCAGAAACCGATGAAGAGCTGAGAATGTCGCTGGCGTCTGAAAAAGAGGCTGATGAAGGCGATACACAAAGCACTTTAGAAGACGCTGTAGAAGAACCAACAGGCGGCGATAATATTTTTGAATTGCGCCATCTTCAGGAACAAAAAGAGCAGGAAGCCCAAAGCGAAGAGGCAACCGCCGAAGACATCACAAGTGATGATTCAGAAGGCAGCGAATCCGAGCAAGAGGACGAGCAAGAGGAATCGGCGCAAATCGCTGCCTTTGCCTCAACCAGTCGCAATGATACCTCTTCGGACTCCAAAGAAGAGCGCAATGTGCGCTATGCGGCCTCGTCCTATAAACCTTCTAGCATCTCTATTTCTGATATCAGCGACCAAAAACCCGGTGAGGATTATGAGCCAAGTCATGGTCCAGAAGATATGGGTCCAGAAGATATGGCCCCGGAAAACATGCCCCCGGCAGGAACCCAGGAAGGCGATGGCAAGCGTCCTTATATGACATGGTATGCCCGCGAAGATATGGAGCGGGCCGAGCAGCGCCAGCAAGAGCGCCTGACCCAATTACAGCAGCAAATCGCCAATATGCGCCAGGAGCAATCCTCGCGCCTTGATCTGATGATTGCCGCTCTGGATAAAAAACTCGACCGTATTGCCCAATCAAGCGAAAGCAAAGCCGCGCCAAGCACAGATAATGGTATGATGCGTGATGTCTCCAAGCGGGTCGCGGCCTTGTCCGGCATTGTGGAAACCCAGTCCCAGCGTATGCGGGCGATTACCCAAATTCTTGATGATCGCCTCGGCACCGTCTCCCATGTCTATAATGAAGTGCGCAATGTTTCAGAGCGCATCGACAAATTGTCTGAGAATATCAACAAGCTTGAAAATAATATCGCCGAGCGCGCCTCTCACGACATGATGGCCGATGTGCAGCTTTCCGATGTGGTCCGCTCTTCGCTGGCGCCGGACAGCTATGAGTTCAAGCATTTATTGTCGAATAATCACCGCGCTGACTGCATGGTGCGCCTGCCGCATCCCCCGGGCGCAATTGTCATTGATACCCGCTTCCCGCTCGACGCTTTCAACGCTCTACCAACCCAAGAGGCGGTGGCCAAAAACTTGCCACAGGCCAAAGCCGCCGAAGATGCATTTCGCCGCGCCGCTTTGCGTCATATCATTGATGTTGCCGAGCGCTTTATCATTCCCGGCGAAACCGCTGATAGCGCGCTTTTATTCCTGCCAACCGAGGCGGTTTATACGACCTTGCATAGTCGCTTCCCGGATATTGTCCGCGACAGCTTCCGCGCCCGTGTGTGGCTGGTGTCTCCGGCAACCCTAATGGGCACGCTACAAACCCTGCGCGGTGTGTTGCGTGATGCGGGCTCTCGCCAAGAAGATGTCAAAGCCCGCGAAAATGCCGAAGCCATGAAGACCGAGATGGAAGCCCTGCGCGCCCGCGCCACCATGCTGGCGCAAAACTTCCAGTCAACACAGGCGGAATTAAAATCACTTCTGGAAGCCACGGATCGCGCCTTTAAGGGCGAGGCCAGCGCTAAGTCAGAGGCAAAGCCTGAGCAAAAGCCCCAGCGCGATGTATTGCGCGAGCAGCTTTATGGCGGCACACCAGAATGGCGCGATGAGGATAATTATTATCCGGGGGACAGCCCCTCGCTGTTTCGCGATAAAAAGCCGCCAACCGATAAAATGCGCTAGGCCTGAAAAATAACTCAGCCAATCATTTAAAAAAACATTCCCTGGGGTATGGGCTCAATAGGATTAGGATTTGTGACACCCTTAAGGATTGGGTCAAATGGTTCGACGGACCATCAAAAGAGAGAAGGACTCATCCTGAGGTGGCCAGCTAGCTGGCCCTCGAAGGATGGCTGTTAAATAATCGAAATTAGCAACAAGCTCTTTTGCCCGCTCGCGGGACAGGAGCCGGCCCTTCGACAAGCTCAGGACGAGGAGCGGAGGAGGCTACAAACCCTCAAAAAAACCCCGCTCTTTTATTTTGTCCCGGTTTTGGGTGTATCCGCGAGAGCCCGCTGTTTGCGAATATCGGTTTCAATCGGCTCCTGCTCGGGCAGGGATTTTTCCGTGCCCGGCATTTCCAGTTCTGAAAATTTACGCGCCCGCGACAATACCCGGCCTTCATAGCTGCCAATGACATTATTATAACGCTTAACAGCGCTTTCCAGAGATGCGCCAAGCTGGCTTAAATGCGCCCCCATATTTCCAAGGGATTCATATAAATCCCGCGCCATGCTGGCGACCTGCTCGGCATTTTCATTGGCTTTTTCCTGTCGCCAGACAAGGGAGATGGATTTTAAAATCGCAATCAAATTGGCCGGTGATGCGATCAGCACATTTTTCTCAAAAGCCTCTTCAATAAGATCAGGCCTTGCTTCCATGGCGGCGGCGAAAAAACTTTCCTTGGGCACAAACATAATGACAAAATCGAGCGCCCCATCTTTTTTAAGCGCCGCCCCATAATCCTTGCGTGCCAAAGCCTGCACATGGCCCCATATCTCGTCCCCATGTTTGATAAGCGCTGCTGTGCGTATGGCGTCGGTATCGGCCTCTACCGCTTGCATATAGGCGTTGAGAGAGACTTTGGAGTCGATGGCCAGCTTGCGCCCGCCGGGCAGGTTGACCACAAGGTCCGGGCGCAAAGAACGCTCGCCATTATTTACGGTGAATTGTTCTTCAAAATCGCAATAGGGCGACAGGCCAACCATTTCAACAATATTGCGCAATTGCGCTTCGCCCCAATCGCCCCGTGTCTTGGGGCCGCTTTTTAGGGCTGTCACAAGGCGCGCTGCTTCTGCCTGTACATTTTGGGCAGACATGGCGAGTTCTTTTATCTGATTGGATAATTCCCCTTGGGATTTTTTTTGGTTGTCGCGCATATCGCGCAAGCCCTGCTCATAGCGGGTCAGGGTTTCGCGCATGGGCTTGATCAATTGATCAACTTCGGTTTTGGCGCGGGTCTGTTGTTTCTCAAAAGTTTCATTAGCGCGCTCCAAAAAGCTATTATGAGACTGTTGCAACATGGAAGAGGCAATCGCCTGAAAATCGGTCTCAAGCCGCGTGCGCATTTCCTTTAGCGCCCGTTCGCGCTCGCCAATAGTGGTTTCCAATTCGCGCTGTTTTAGCAAGAGATCGTGATTTTGATTTTTCGCATGAGCAAGGTCATCGCGCAAAGCGTCAAACTCCGTCAGGCTTTGCTGCAGCCGCGCCTGCTCTATCTTCAAGCTCCCAAGCGCCCGCGTCCGTCGCCATAAAACTATCCCAAGCCCAAGCGCAACCCCCCAGCCAAGCAGGGTCCAAAAGGCAGCAAAAGGCGCCCCCGCCATCAGCCATTGCAAGGCAGAAGTGAAAAAATCAGACATAAGCAGAACATTGCGCTGATTCGCCATCTGGCTATGGGGTTAAGTTTTGTGGGGGGGTAGTTATGAAGCGCCGCAGAACCGGGACCCACATGTCCCCGCTTTCGCGGGGATGACGCGGGGAAGAAACCTCTAGCCCTTAACCACTTCGCCATCTTGCGAGGTCAGTACATTGCTTGCGGCTTTTGGGCTTGCGGCTTTCGGGCTTTCGTCCTTTTCAGGCGGTGCCAGATTGGAGGCTTCCAATCGGTTGACGAAATAAAGCGGGCGATCTTTGGTCTCATTAAAGATGCGCCCTAAATATTCGCCCATGACGCCGAGAACAAAAAGCTGGGTACCGCCGAGAAACAGCATCACCGTGATCAGCGTTGGAAAGCCCGCCACCGCATCGCCAAAAAGCACGGCTTTAGCAAGATAAAATAACCCAGCCATAACCGCGAGAACCGCCGTGATAAAACCGATATAGGTAGAGATTTTAAGCGGCGCCGTGGTAAAAGATGTAATTCCTTCAAGGGAGAGATTCCATAATTTCCAATAATTCCATTTGGTGGTGCCAGCAGCCCGTGGATCGCGATCATACAGCACCGCCTTGGCAGGAAACCCGACCCAAGCAAAAACGCCTTTCATAAAACGATGGCGCTCGCGCATTTGCCCAATGGCATCGACCACTTTGCGGCTCATCAAACGAAAATCGCCGGTATTTTCCGGCAGACGCACCGCCCCAAGACGGCTCATCAATTTATAAAACCCGCCTGCGGTTGCTTTTTTCAACCATGTTTCTCCATGGCGCGCTTTGCGCTGGGCATAAACAACTTCATAGCCTTTGCGCCATTCGGCAATCAGCGCTTCAATAACTTCCGGCGGGTCTTGCAAATCGGCATCAATCACCACAACCGCATCACCGCGCGCCGCATCAAGCCCGGCTGATAGTGCGATCTCTTTGCCAAAATTGCGCGACAGATCAACAATACTGGTATTGGGATAGCGCTCCCGAATAAGGCGCATCAACCCAAGCGTGTTGTCGCGACTGCCATCATTGACAAAAACCAGTTCAAAATTTTGATCGATTGCTGCCATTGCCTTGCGCAGATGGCGATGAAACTGCGCCAGCACTTCTTCTTCATTATAGGCCGGACACACAATCGACAATAAAGCCGGGCGGTCTTGTTGGCGCGGGGTGAGCAGGTCTTCATTCATAATTTGTTTACCAAAAATGATGTGTTGCAATGCGATTAAACGAAAAACCCTAAGGCTTTGTTCACCATGATTGGGCAAAAATCCTGATTATGTATGAACAAACAGCGTCGCGCTTAAAATCTTTTGTGGTGTCTTTGTGGCAAGGCCTGATGGCTATCCCTCGCATTAAGGGAACCTTGGTCCTGACTACAGACCGTATTATCATTATCAGCCTGTTAATGGCGGTGATGAGCTATGGGGTTTACGCGCAAGCCTTAATTGCCTCTGAAGATATGAACTTGCAGGCGGGACCACCTGTGGGCGGCGATTATGTTGCCTTTTGGGGGGCTGCCAAAGCGGTTACTCAAGGGGAAGCTGCCGAAATTTATGAAATGAAAAATTTTGAAGAGCATTTGCTGGAAGAAGGCCCGCCGCGTGAACGCTATGGCCTGACATGGCAATATCCGCCGACTTATTATTTTTTCGTCCTGCCTTTGGCGCTGACACCATTTTTCTTTGGCTATGTCTTGTGGACCTTTGGCACTTTCGCACTGTTTTTGGGGGTGATGCGAAAGACCATGTCCTTGCAATGGACCGGCGTGTTTTTAATTGCCGCGCTACCGGTATGTTTTAATGCGGTGATCACCGGACAAAACGGATTTCTAACTGCCTCGCTTCTGGTGCTTGCAGTGGCTATGCCCGATAAGCGACCGATCATGGCAGGCATCGCCGCCGGCCTCCTGACCTTCAAGCCGCAATTGGGCGTATTATTGCCCTTTGCCTATATGGCCGCCGGATGCTGGCGCGCATTTTTCACGGCAGGCATAACGGCTCTGCTCATGGTTGCCGCCTCTATTGGTGTTTTTGGTATTGAGACATGGCAGGCCTTTATCAATTCCATCATCAATGTTTCCGAGGGCGTGAAAAACGCCGTCTATCCGATTCATAAAATGCCAACCGTCTATGCTGCTTTCCATAAAAGCGGTGTGCCCCAAAATATCGCCATGATCCTGCAAGGTTTGGCGGCATTTTCGGCTATCGGGCTGATCCTTTATGTCTGGCGCAAGGTGAAGGATTGGGAGTTGCGCGCCGCCATTCTTATAGCCGCTGCCTTTTTATGCACGCCCTATGCCTATTATTATGAAATGACCATATTGGTGTTTCCGGCGGTGGTATTGGTGCGTCAGGCTTTGCGCACAGGGTTCCTGCGGTTTGAAGAATTAGGCCTTGCTCTTTTATGGGCGATACCGATTTTCCTGCCGGGACTTTCCAAAATAATGGGCGCCCAATTGGGCCTCGCCATGGTGTTGCTATTGCTCGGCATGTTATTGCGCCGTGCTTTTTTTGCCCCCGCAGAGATTCCGCAAGATAATTCTGCAGAGGAAATCGTGAAGGAAAGTGTCGATGGCCAACCGGCTTGACAATATTCTTACAGCTTTGACGCAAAAGACCCGCGCAGAGCGGGTCACTTTTATTGCTGCCTTTTTGGTTGGCGCCATGCTCATGGCCGATATTGTTTTTTCCAATGGTCTCATCAATTGGCAGGGGCTTTGGGTTGGCGGTGATTTTCTCGCCTTTTATACGGCCGGAAAAATGGCCTTGGCCGGGCACGGGCTAGAGGCTTTTAATGTCCCTTCTTTCGAGGCCGCCCTGCAAAACCAGCAGGCGTTTGAGGTTTACGGCCTGACATGGCAATATCCGCCAACGGCCTATTTTCTGGTCATGCCTTTTGCGCTTTTGCCCTATAAGCTTGGTTTTGTTTTATGGGTGGCAAGCGGAATTTGCGCGCTGGGCCTTGCTCTTCGTGCTCTTGGGCTAAAGCCTTCTTTTCTATTGCTGGCGCTGGCCTCACCGCTGGTTCTTGTCAGCCTTATTCAAGGGCAAAACAGCCTGTTTTTTGGTGCGCTGCTAATGCTGGCCCTTGGCCTTCCGGATAAACGCCCATTATTGGCGGGCCTCGCCGCAGGGCTGTTGACCCTAAAACCCCATCTTGGTGTTCTAATCCCTCTTGCTTTTCTGGCTGGCGGCTATTGGCGCAGCTTTGGTGTGGCGGCGCTGACGACGCTAGTTCTGGCAGCTTTGGCAAGCCTCTTCTTTGGTGTTGAAAGCTGGGGCGCTTTTGCTGACAGCCTGCAACGGGTGGGCGAGAATGTCGCGGCACAAGGCGGGCTTTATCCTTTTGCCAGAATGATTTCGCTTTATTCTGCCCTTGGCCATGCAGGCGTTCCAGCCAACATTGCTTTTGTCGCGCATCTCATATTTGTCGCGCTTCTGGTCTTGCTCACCCTCTATATATGGCGGCACAAAGACTTACCCCTTGCCGTCAAGGTCGCCATCACCATCCCGGCAACATTGCTGATCCCGCCCTATGGCTATTATTATGAAATGGTGGCGCTGCTCTATCCGGTCATGGTGCTGGTGCAATATCGTTTTGACGCCAAAGCCAAGGGCTTTTTAATATTGGCATGGCCGCTAGTGCTTTATCTACCATCCATTCAACCCATAGTGCCGCTGCAAATCGGTTTTGCGCTCACTCTTGGCCTGTTAGTATTGGCGCTTAATATCGCCAGACAAAAACTCAAGTCCGCCAGCGCAATGTCGCCTCTTCAATCGGGCTCACAAAGGGCTGATCCTGTTCGCGCGCCTGACGGTAAGCCTGCTTAGTCTGCATATACCAGCCCGCCAGCCGGTCGGCATCTTCCACATATTTCATTTTATGATCAAAGCGTTTGAGATTCTCATTCTGCTCGCTCAAAATCTTACCGTCTTGCCTCAAAAAGCGCACCGCAAGGGGGTAGATAAAAGGTTTGACCACGGACAATAAAGGCATGTCCCAAAAGACCATATGGTTGATAGAGCTATGGCCTTCTTCATGAGGGGTAATCGCTGTAAAGCTTAATATCGTGTGCTTTTCATTGCGAATGGTCTCATAGCGCAAACCCGGCAGGGCAAATTCAATTTCCGTTGTCAACGCCCCGCCAATCAGTTTGTAAGCGCGGGCATTGGTCGAGGGCGGATGGGCCTTCATACGAAAGCCAAGGGATGACGGCTCATAATGTTTAATCTTTTCCTTGGCATCTTTGGGCCGTCGCCAAAACCATTGTTGATGAACAAAAGTTGTATGGGCAGGGTCCACCAAACCAATCACGGTTTCATCATAAGGCCCTTCTGCTTGCGCCACCACTGTCATTTTCGGCGCATCGCAAACCGCATTGGCAAGACTTGGCGGTGGCAATGCGGGCTTGCCGTCAAACCGTTTGGGGTCTTCGGGCATATAAATCCAGATCGTGCCTTTGACTTCCGCCACCGGATAGGCAGGCGCGCCAAGGCGTTGATATTCAAATTTCGAATCTTCCACCAGCGCCGGAATATGTTTGCAGCCACCGGTCCGAACGCCCATGCGCCAGCCATGATAGGGGCACTCCACCGAAGTGCTGCCATCCTCTTCTTCCACCTGTCGCCCGGTGGACAACATCGCCGCCCGATGGGGGCAAACATCACGCAAGGCAAAAACATCACCTTTTTTGGTACGCCCCAAAACAATCGGATCCCCGCAAATGAAAATCCTTTGCATTTTCCCAGCCTTAATGTCGCTGGCAAAGGCGGCAAAATACCAGATGTCTCTTAGAAGAATATCACGCATAAATTCAATTTTCCCTTTATTGCTTCTTTATACGCGAGGGGCGAAAGAAGAAAAGGGTACAGATCCTAAACACCCAATTATTTCAGCCTGTTCCGACTTGATGAATGTCAAAACCATTCCTATTTGCAAGTTGTGAGAAATACTTCAAATTCGGAGCCAAGCCATGACTGATCTTGCCCATTTCAAGAAAAAACTCGAAACCCGCGCTAAGGAGCTTGGGGCCAGGCTGGATGAGGTTGAAGATCTGCTTGATGATCCGCATACAAAGGATTTTTCCGATCAGGCGATAGAGCGCGAACAAGACGAGGTCTTGGAAAGGCTTGGTCAATCGGCAGCGCGTGAATTACACCTTATTCGCGAAGCTCTGGCGCGAATTAAAAATGGCACTTACGGAGCCTGCCTTGCCTGTGGCGGCGATATATCACAAGCAAGATTGGAGGCCGTTCCTTATGCGACTCTTTGTAAGGATTGCGCCAGCAAAGCTGCATCATAAAACTATAGGCAGCCCCCTCAGGCCTTGAATTTCTTCAATAAATCAGCCCTCTTTGCCATCATCGGAATCTTCGTTAGACTGGTCTGGTGGTTTTCGTTTTTGTTGAAATGGGGTGTTTGGTTATGGGGAAATTTCTGGCAATGATTTTGGGGATTGCGGGAGCGCTGGCCGGCTCGCAGGCACCGGGTTTTACTTTGCAATATATGCAAAATCTCAATGGTCGGGTCAGCGAGTTAAAGCCCATGGTGGCGCGCTTTGACGCCGATGTTGCCAAATATGGGTATACCAGACAAAACGCCTTGAATGAATGCGAAGTGGCCACCGGCCTGCTGGATGCGCTGTGTTCGTCCTATGGG
>WFQB01000161.1 GCA_015487305.1 Parvularculaceae bacterium
GTACATAGCCCCGGCATGCAGCGTGCCAAGATGGTTCTTTACCCGATCATCCAGCTTCAACCGACATTGGGCCGCGCCATCACTGGTATCAAGCATTTCAATTCCTAAATGTTTGACAAAGGGCACGGCCTCCACAAGAGCCGCCTTCAACATTGCTTGCGCATCCATATTCATCACTCCAATTACTCCAAATTCTGTGGTAAGGTCCGGCAAGGCTATTGGCAAAGGGTTTTTGCAGTTGACAGATCAACACATCAAAATTTGTGGTATCACCACACAAGGCACGATGAAGGCGGCCAGCGACTTCGGGGCGGACCTTATCGGCTATGTGTTTTATGATAAAAGCCCGCGCTCTTTGTCTCGCCATGGCGCCGCCCAGCTCATCGCCAAACAAAGCCCCAATGTAAAATCTGTGGGGCTGTTCGTTGATCCTGATGACGAAACCCTCGCTCTCGCATTGGCCAATATGAAACTTGATTATATCCAGCTTCACGGACAGGAAAGCCCTGAGCGTTGCGCAGCTATCAAAACCCTGTTTCATGTGCCGATAATCAAAGCCCTTGGGGTGCGCCAACCCCAAGACCTTGCAGCGGCCAAAGCCTATGCCCCTCATGTGGCGATGATGCTGTTTGATGCCAAGCCACAAATGCGCGACCAGCGTCCCGGCGGATTAGGACGCAAATTCGATTGGGATTTACTGCGCCATTATGATGGCGACACGCCTTGGCTTTTATCTGGCGGCCTGACGCCGGAAAATATTGGTGATGCCATTGGCGCGGTAAAATCCCTGTCCGGCTTTGCCGGAGTTGATGTCTCCTCCGGAGTTGAATCCTCATCAGGAGAAAAAGACCTGCACCGCATGAATACATTTATCAAGGCGGCACAGTCTGCTATGGCAAAGCCTCAAACCCAAGGAAGTCGCAAATGAGCAATGTAAATTCATGGCGCAGTGGCCCGGACGCTGATGGTCGCTTTGGGCTATTTGGCGGGCGCTTTGTGGCCGAGACTTTAATGCCGCTCATCCTGCAATTAGAGCGCGATTATGAAAAAACAAAAGGCGATCCAAGCTTTAAGGCCGAGCTTGATGATTTTTTAAAAAATTATGTGGGTCGCCCCTCACCGCTTTATTATGCCGAGCGCCTGACCGATCATGTGCGCGAGAAAGCGGGCGCGACAAAAGGCGCAAAGATTTATCTCAAGCGCGATGAGTTGAACCATACCGGCGCCCACAAGATCAATAATTGCATGGGGCAAATTCTGCTCGCCCGGCGCATGGGCAAGACCCGCATCATTGCCGAGACCGGCGCGGGGCAACATGGGGTAGCCACCGCAACTGTATGCGCCCGCTTTGGCATGCCTTGCATCATCTATATGGGTGCCGTTGATGTGGAGCGGCAAAAGCCCAATGTCTTTCGCATGAAATTATTAGGGGCCGAAGTGCGCCCGGTAACCTCTGGCGCTACAACCCTGAAAGACGCCATGAATGAGGCCCTGCGCGATTGGGTCAGCAATGTGGATGATACTTTTTATATTATTGGCACAGCCGCAGGCCCCCATCCCTATCCGGCCATGGTGCGCGACTTCCAATCGGTGATTGGCCATGAGGCCAAAGCGCAAATGCAGGAGCGCGAGGGCCGCCTGCCGGATGTCATCATGGCCTGCATTGGCGGAGGATCTAATGCTATCGGCCTGTTCCATCCTTTTCTTGACGATAAAGAGGTTGAGATTATTGGCGTCGAGGCAGCCGGCCACGGCGTTGATAGCGGCCAGCATGCGGCCTCTCTTACTGGTGGCCGCCCGGGCGTGTTGCATGGCAATCGCACCTATTTGCTGCAAGATGATGACGGGCAGATCATTGACGCCCATTCAATTTCTGCAGGGCTCGATTATCCGGGCATTGGCCCAGAACATGCCTTCCTCCATGACAGCGGACGGGTCACATATCTATCTGCCACCGATGAAGAAGCTCTTGAAGCTTTCCAGCTTTGCTCACGCCTTGAAGGCATTATCCCAGCGCTGGAGCCTGCCCATGCCCTTGCCCGCGCTATTGATCGCGCGGCTGAAATGGAGCGCGATCAAATTCTATTACTGAATATGTGCGGGCGCGGGGATAAAGATATTTTCACGGTCGCCGATCATCTTGGCGTTGAAATATAAAAACGCCCCGCGCGCAAAAAGCACGAGGGGCGTTTAAAGGTCCGACAATCAAAAAGATTAGCCGTAAACGCTTTCCTTATTGAAATGCTTGGCCAGCAGATAATAAACCACAGCGCGATATTTATTGCGCTCTGACTGGCCATATTGATCCAGCACTTTCTTGATAGCTTCATCAAGCGCCGGACCGTCTGAAAGACCCAGCTTCTTGATTAGAAAATTGTTTTTGACCGTATCAAGCTCGCCTTGATCTGTCCCCGAAACTGTTGATGAATCACGGTTATAGATTGAAGGGCCACAGCCAATGGTAACCTTGGTCAACAAATCCATATCCGGCGCAACACCGCATTTGTTTTTCAGGTCGTCAGCGTATTTTTCAATCAATTCGTCGCGTTTGCTCATTTTCACTCCTTAATGTTTAAACTCGATATGTCTCGAATTTGCCCGGTAATTTGACTATGTTTGGCAATAATCGCCAAGCAATATCTCGATTTTGCCTGAAAATTGAGGAAGTTTCCTGCAGAACTCATTGCTTTTGCGCAGGTAAATAGCCTCAAAAATGAAAAATGCCGCCGAAACTGCTTTCAGCGGCATTTCATGAATGTCCGGAGCGCTAGGCTCCATTTAGTGATTAACCGGCCGCCAATGTCCTGACATAATTGGCCCGCAAGCGAATGCCCGCATCGGATTCCATATTTTGCAAGGTCTCGATGAGCGAGATTAAAGCCGGACAAAATTGCTCATTTTTGAAATCTTGCGCACTGATGATGTTGATTTTTTCTTCAGAAACACCATTGGCGCGCATGGTCTGCACCATAATCTCAAAATCATCACCACTTGGCAAAGTGCGTTGTTCTTTCGCCTTTTTGCCATTGGCCAGCGCTTTCAACATGGAAGCGGTTTGCAGATCCAGATCTTCCACATAGTTATCAAACTTATCCGCCAGAACGATGGGGCCGCCATAGGCAAATTGGTTGCAAGTTTCAGCGCCCTCTTCTGCCAGCACCCGCTTGTGCAGGGCGAGCGACATATCAATCACCACCCGCAAATCCTTATCCGGAGCATTAAAAGCAGCATTGGCATAAGCCCGTCGCAATTGCGTTACCTCAGCACCAGCGCGATATTCCACTGGATCAACTTCCGGCATGGTGGAAAGATATTCTTTGGCATTGGTAACGCCCGTCTGATAGCCCTCGGTATAGCCAGCCTGAATGGCAGGCGAGTTACCAATTGATGATGATCCAAATTGCTGATAGCGCTCACCATCATAATAGCCGAGAATGAAGGCTGTTTCATAATTTTTCAGATTATCAAGCATGGCTTGATATTCATCCGGGAACTCTTTTTTCAGAACCGAATAAACCCGCAAATCGGTTTCAGCCAAGGCTTTGTCAAAAACAGCGCGGTGAGCATTGGCATCATCTGATTCATTCATACCCACTTTCGACTTCATTGAAGCCAGTGAGAAATCAGGATTATCCTTCAACAGGAAATACCAGCCACCAAAAGCGCCACCGCCAAGGATAGCTAGAAACAGAATAACAAAGAGTAGTTTTTTCACGGCTACGCACCCCAAAACACGACGAATTTCCGGTATTTGGCCCGGATTGGGCCACATACCCCTAAATGCCCACCCCAAGGGCAGGTAGACCTTAACCCTGAGGCACAAAACATGCCAGCCTGATTTTGTCAAAGATTCAGTCGCATTACGGGAAAATCAGGCGCAATCAGCCCAGATTCAGCCCTTTATCAGCCCCCGATTGAGCAGGGTTTCAGCAATTTGCACTGCATTCAAGGCCGCGCCCTTGCATAAATTGTCTGAAACACACCATAGCCATAGCCCGCTATCAACGGTGGGGTCGACCCGTATCCGACTGACATAGGTGGCAAAATCGCCGACCGCCTCCACGGGTGTGATATAGCCGCCATCTTCGCGCTTATCGACGACCATCAACCCCGGCGCTTCACGCAAAATATCCCGCGCATCATCATCACTCATGGGGTTTTCAAACTCTATATTGATCGCCTCACTATGCCCCACAAAGACCGGCACCCGCACACAAGTGGCGCTCAGGCGGATTTTCGGGTCGAGAATTTTCTTGGTTTCAGCAACCATTTTCCATTCTTCGCGGGTCACACCATCATCCATAAAACTGTCAATATGGGGGATGACATTAAACGCCATCTGTTTGGTAAAAGCATCGGGGGTCGGATCATCGCCAACAAAAATCCCCTTGGTCTGATTGAACAGCTCATCCATAGCCGCTGTGCCTGCGCCGGAAACTGATTGATAGGTCGAGACCACCACCCGTTTAATCCTTGCATGGTCATGCAAGGGTTTTAAGGCCACCACCAATTGCGCCGTCGAACAGTTCGGATTGGCGATAATGTTTTTGGCACTGACACCAAAAACCGCATCGGGGTTCACTTCCGGCACAATCAGCGGCACCTCCGGGGCCATGCGAAAATGCGAAGAATTGTCAATAACGATTGCGCCGGATTTAGCCGCATTGGGCGCCCATTTGGCTGCCACTTCGCTACTGGCACAAAAAATCGCCAGATCGGTTTTGGCAAAATCAAATTGCTCTAGATCTTTGCATTTTAATGTCTGCTCCCCAAAAGAGACCTCGCGGCCCATGGATTGGCGCGACGCAATGGCATAGACCTCGCCCACGGGGAACAGACGCTCGGCCAAAATCTCCAGCACCTGCTTGCCCACTAGGCCGGTTGCTCCAACAATGGCGATATTGATATTTTCCGACTTGGCCATCGGTTTTTTTTGAGACATTTTTGCTTGAGCTCCAAAGGAATATTGTGTTGGTCGGGCAAACGCCGCTAGTAACGGCTAGCGCTGCAAACCATGGCTTGCACCCTGTTTTGGCAGTGTTATAAGCGCATCAGCCCTTGAAACCCAAGCACAATTCGGGAGGAGGGTTTTTCTAATATGGCGAGGCCCCTCGGGCCAGAATGAAAGAGCCCAGATAAGATGAACATCCATGAATATCAGGCCAAGCAATTATTAAAGCAATTTGGCGCGCCGGTGGCCGAAGGCGCTGTTGTGATGCAGCCCGAAGAAGCCCTGAAAGCCGCCCAATCCCTGCCCCAAGGGGTGATTGTGGTCAAAGCGCAAATCCACGCCGGTGGACGCGGCAAGGGCCATTTCAAAGAGGCCAAAGCCGGTGACAAAGGTGGGGTACGGATTGCCAAATCCCCTGAGGAAGCCGCCAGCGAAGCCCAAAAAATGCTCGGCGCTACCCTCGTCACCAAACAGACCGGTGAAGATGGCAAGCAGGTCAACCGCATCTATCTGGAAGCTGGCGCAGATATCGCCAAGGAATTTTATCTCTCGCTCCTGATTGACCGCGCCTCATCACGCATCGCCTTTATTGCTTCCACCGAAGGCGGGATGAATATTGAAGAAGTGGCCGAGGCAACGCCGGAGAAAATCCTGACCATGGATGTTGATCCGGCCACCGGCCTGATGCCCTTCCACACCCGCTTGCTTAACAAAGCCCTTGGCCTTTCCGGCGACAGCGCCAAGCAGATGGCCAAGCTCGCCCGCACGCTTTATACGGCCTTTACCAAAAGCGATATGTCGATGCTGGAGATCAATCCGCTCGTGGTCACTGGCGCTGGTGATATTCAGGTGCTCGATGCCAAGGTCTCATTCGATGGCAATGCCGCCTTTCGCCATAAGGAATATGACGAGCTGCGCGATATTACCGAAGAAGATCCGTTCGAGCTGGAAGCGTCGAAATTTGACCTTTCCTATATCAAGCTTGATGGCACGATTGGCTGCATGGTCAATGGGGCAGGCCTCGCCATGGCGACCATGGATATTATCAAACATTATGGGGCCGAGCCGGCTAATTTTCTCGATGTCGGCGGCAGCGCCACCACCGAAAAAGTTACCGAGGCTTTCAAGATCATTACCTCTGACCCGGGCGTAAAAGGCATATTGGTCAATATTTTCGGCGGCATCATGCGCTGCGATGTGATTGCCGAAGGGGTGATTGTCGCGGTCAAAGAAGTGGGCCTTAAAGTCCCGCTTGTGGTGCGCCTTGAAGGCACCAATGTCGATAAGGGCAAGAAAATCATCAATGATAGCGATCTTGATGTCATCGCCGCCGATGACCTTGACGACGCTGCCCGTAAAATTGTCAAAGCCGTACAAGGCTGATCATTCTTTTTTCTGGAAATAAAAAATGTCCATCCTTATCAATAAAGACACCAAAGTTATCTGCCAGGGGCTGACCGGCTCTACCGGCACTTTCCATACCGAGCATGCGATTGCCTATGGCACCAAAATGACCGCAGGGGTGACCCCCGGCAAGGGCGGACAGATCTGGAAAGGCGGCGAGGCCTGCAAAGGCGCCGAGCTGCCGGTTTATGACACGGTGCTGGAAGCCAAAGAGAAATCAGGCGCCGATGCCAGCGTCATCTATGTGCCACCGCCCTTTGCCGCAGACTCTATCCTCGAAGCGATCAATGCGGAAATCCCGCTCATTGTCGCCATTACCGAAGGCATTCCAGTGCTCGACATGGTACGGGTGAAACGCGCCCTTGATGGCTCCAAATCTGTTCTCGTTGGCCCGAACTGCCCGGGGGTTCTAACCCCTGATGAGTGCAAGATCGGCATCATGCCCGGCAATATTTTCAAAAAAGGCAATGTGGGGATTGTCTCGCGCTCGGGCACGCTGACCTATGAGGCGGTGTTCCAAACCTCTCAGGCAGGCCTTGGCCAGTCCACCGCCGTGGGCATTGGCGGCGATCCGGTCAAAGGGCTTGATTTTATCGAAACGCTGGAAATGTTTTTGGCCGATGAGGACACCCATTCGATCATCATGATTGGCGAAATTGGCGGTCCGGCAGAATCGGACGCAGCGCAATTTCTGGCCGAGAACAAGGTCAAAAAACCAACTGTCGGCTTTATTGCCGGGGTCACCGCCCCACCGGGACGGCGCATGGGCCATGCCGGGGCGATTGTCTCTGGCGGCGAAGACACTGCCGAAGCCAAGATTGAAGCCATGCAAAGGGCCGGAATAGCCGTCTCCCCAACCCCAGCAGCGCTGGGCGAAACGCTGATCAACCTGCTGAAAGGCTAGGGTCTAAAACCCACAGGGCAAGAGCAAGGACTCACCCTTATCTGTAAACGCTGTGCTGATGTGCGAGCGCAAGCGAGCCTTGAAGGGTGGCCATAAATATAACCAAACCCTGACACTCCCCCCCCCAACGGGCACCAAGGGCTGCGACCCTTCGCCTTCACGGGGGGCAGGCCACAGCCCCGGCGACCATTCGCCGCCCCGCCGGAGGGGCCTGCGCTTCAGCGCAGAACAGCCCCGCGGGGCAAAAAACATAAAATTTTTCTTCATCAATTGCTTTTATACTAGCGCTCTTAATTGGGGTAAGTTAGGACTTTTGATACTTGTTTTTTGGCGAGGTCTTTTCGCCTTATCTTATCGAGTGACGCAAGCTATGGCCGATGATGGCTCCCAAGGCGGTAATCCCGCACCCAATGCAATTCTCGCCGCAACTTCTTTCCTGTCAGGCGGCAATGCCGTTTGGCTGGAACAGCAATATGCCAAATTCACCGAAAGCCCGGATTCGGTAGAGCCGGAATTGCGCGATTTTTTCTCCGGCCTCGGCGATGCCGAGTTAGATGTCGAAAAAGCTGCCAAAGGTCCAAGCTGGGCCCGCGAAGACTGGCCCCCGCGCCCGGGCGATGATTTGACCGCTGCCTTTGACGGGAATTGGGACAAGGTCGAAGCCCAAATCGGCAAAAAACTGCAAAAGCGCAAGCCCGAGCTTTCCGATGAGGCCCTGCGGCAGGCCAAGCGCGATTCCATTCGCGCTTTGATGCTAATCCGCGCCTATCGCATTAACGGCCATTTAATCGCCGATCTCGACCCCTTAAACCTTGCCCCCAAAGAAGTGCATCAAGAGCTGGAGCTAGAAAGCTATGGCTTTAGCGAAAAGGATATGGATCGGGAGATTTTCATCGACCATGTGCTGGGCCTGGAAAGCGCCACTTTGGGCGAAATTCTCGAAATATTGAAAAAGACCTATTGCGGCACTTTCACCGTCGAGTTCATGCATATCACCTCGCCGGAACAGAAAAAATGGATTCAAAAGCGCATTGAAGGGCCGGGCAAGGAAATCACTTTCACCCGTGAAGGCCGCCTCGCCATCCTCAAAAAGCTGATCGAGGCCGAGGGCTTTGAGAAATTTTTGCAGGTTAAATATACCGGCACCAAACGCTTTGGCCTTGATGGCGCTGAATCAACCGTCCCGGCCTTAGAGCAAATCATCAAACGCGGCGGCGCGCTTGGGGTTGAAGATATAATTATCGGCATGCCCCATCGGGGTCGATTAAATGTCCTCGCCGCGGTGATGGGCAAGCCTTATCATCATATTTTCCATGAATTTCAGGGCGGCTCGGTCACCCCCGATGATGTTGCCGGTTCAGGGGATGTAAAATATCACCTTGGGGCATCGTCTGACCGCAAATTTGACGGCAATGAAGTGCATTTATCCCTCGCTCCCAACCCGTCCCATCTGGAAGCGGTGGATCCGGTTGTGCTGGGCAAAGCCAGAGCCAAGCAAGATCAGATTTTCCCTCATGCCGTGCCCAACCATCCACGCAAACAGGTCCTGCCTTTATTACTTCATGGAGACGCCGCCTTTGCGGGCCAGGGTGTGGTGGCAGAATGTTTCGGCTTTACCGGCCTGCCCGGCTATCGCACCAGCGGCACGATACATTTTATCGTCAATAATCAGATCGGCTTTACCACCTCGCCCAAATATGCCCGCTCTTCGCCCTATCCTTCCGACGTGGCGAAAATGGTCGAAGCGCCCATCATTCATGTCAATGGCGATGACCCGGAAGCGGTTGTCCATGCGGCACGCATTGCCATTGAATTTCGCATGGAATTTGAAACCGATGTGGTGATCGATATGTTCTGCTATCGCCGCTTTGGTCATAATGAAGGCGACGAACCTTCCTTCACCCAGCCGCTAATGTATAAGCGCATTGCCAAACAGCCTTCGGCCATGGAAATTTATGCCGAGCGCTTGATTAAACTTGGCGATGTTGAGCGCGCTGACATTGATAGCGAAGTGAATGCGTTCAAAAATTTCCTTGAAACGGAATTTCTTGCCGGTGAGAATTTTGAAGCCAGCAAGGCTGATTGGCTAGATGGTGAATGGTCCGGCCTATCTGGAAAGGGTGATCTCGATAATCGCGGCGATACCGCCTCTTCCATTGAAGTGTTAAAAGAGATTGGTCACAAAATTTCTTCCTATCCGGAAAATTTCACCGCTCATAGAACCCTTGATCGGGTATTAAAAGCGCGGCGCAAAGTGATTGATACCGGGGCCAATATTGATTGGGCAACCGCCGAAGCGCTGGCCTTTGGCTCGCTCCTGAAGGAAGGCTATCGGGTCCGCCTGTCCGGGCAGGATTGCTCGCGCGGCACATTCTCCCAGCGCCATGCCAGCTTTGTCGATCAAAATACCGAAGAGCGCTACACCCCCCTTTCCCATCTGGAAGATAAGCAACCAGTATTTGAGGTGATTGATTCCAACCTCTCGGAATTTGCGGTGATGGGATTTGAATATGGTTACTCAATGACCAATCCCAAAGCCCTTGTTTTATGGGAGGCGCAATTTGGTGATTTTGCCAATGGCGCGCAGGTCATTATCGATCAGTTTATTTCTTCCGGCGAGCGCAAATGGTTGCGCATGTCCGGCCTCGTCCTGCTTTTGCCCCATGGCTATGAAGGTCAGGGTCCGGAACATTCTTCCGCGCGGTTAGAGCGGTTTTTACAATCTTGCGCGCAAGACAATATGTTTGTGGCCAATTGCACCACCCCGGCCAATTATTTCCATATCTTGCGCCGACAAATGAAACGCAATTTCCGCAAACCGCTTGTTTTGATGACCCCCAAATCCCTATTGCGCCATAAGCGCGCTGTTTCCACCTTGAAGGAAATGGGCCCCGGCTCCTCTTTCCACCGGGTATTGTGGGATTGCGCCGAGCATCAACCGGGCTCAACTGTTGAATTGGTCCCCGACAGCAAAATCAAACGGGTCGTCATCTGTTCCGGCAAGGTCTATTATGACCTTCTGGAAGAGCGCGAAAAGCGCGGCGTCAATGATATTTATCTCTTGCGGGTCGAGCAGTTCTATCCCTATCCGGCCCATTCCATGATTGCCGAGCTTAAACGCTTCAAAAATGCCGATATGGTCTGGTGTCAGGAAGAGCCCAAAAATATGGGGGCGTGGTTCTTTATGGAGCCCAATCTTGAATGGACCCTTGGACAGATTGGCGCAAAATATAAGCGCGCCCGTTATGTGGGTCGCCCCGCCTCTGCCTCTCCGGCCACCGGGCTGATGCGGCGGCATTTGCGCGAACTTGCGGAATTTCTTGATGAAGCGCTCACCTTGTAAGGCTGGCTTTGTAAAATAGTTGCAAATAGTTATATGAATGATTTCGGGGCAAGGCCCCCTTTTGGAGAATAAAAACCCATGGCTGAAATTCGCGTCCCTAGTCTTGGCGAATCCGTAACCGAAGCAAGCATTGGCCGCTGGATGAAAAAACCCGGCGAAGCGGTCAAGGCCGATGAACCCTTGGTGGAATTGGAAACCGATAAGGTCTCTGTTGAGGTCCCTGCCCCGGCTAGCGGTGTCTTGCAAAGCATTGCCGCCGAAGAAGGCGACACTGTTGGCCTTGATGCCCTTTTGGGGGTAATTGCCGAAGGGGCCAGTGCTACCGAAGCCGCAAAAGCTGAGCCGCAATCCGCAGCGCAAGCCAATGGCAGCGCAGCAAAACCTGCCGCCGCCACTGACATGGCAAACCCCGAAGGCGCGCTTGTCAATATTGTTGTCCCATCCTCCGGAGAATCCGTCACCGAAGCCGATATTGGCGAATGGCTCGTGAATATTGGCGATAAAATCTCCCTTGATGATCCTGTGGTCAGTCTTGAAACCGATAAGGCCGCCATGGATTTACCAGCACCCGCTTCAGGGGTTTTACAAGAAATTAAAGCCGAAGTGGGAGCCACGGTTCAAGTTGGTGATATTATCGGGGTTATCGCTGCAGGCGAAGGGGCCTCTGCCGTACCCGCCAGCACCAAACTCGCCCCCTCACAATCAACCCCAAAGACGGACGCACCAATCTCGCCAGCCCCACGCCGGGTAATTGCCGAGCATGGGCTTGACGCGTCCAAAATTTCCGGCACCGGAAAAGACGGCCGC
>WFQB01000162.1 GCA_015487305.1 Parvularculaceae bacterium
ATACGCAATTCCTCGCCCTGAATGGCAACCTGCACCTTCATCTTGGTGCCCTTAATCGATTTGGTGATTTTCTTAGCCATTTCCTTGTCGATCCCCTGACGAATGAGAACTTTTAGCCGCACGGACTGACCGGCCGCCTGCTCCGGGCTTTGGTAGTCAAGCTGTCCTGGCTCAATACCGCGCTTTTGCATATGGCCCTGCAGGATTTCCTTCATTTGCTTTAATTTCAAATCATCATCGGCGGCGATGGTTAAAACCCCGTCCTGATGCTCGACCGAGGATTTGGACCCCTTGAAATCATAGCGAGTGGCGATTTCGCGCATGACATTGGCGACCGCATTATCGACCTCGGACAGATCAACTTCAGAGACAATATCAAATGATGGCATGGGGCACTCTCCTTAAAATATTCTGATATATGAGATGATTTAGGGGGATACGCCCTTTACGCTTTAGGGTCAAAACCCGCACAAAAAAACGGCCATCAGGGCGCGGTTTTTATGGCAGATAATATTAATTTACCCCTCATGCATCATTTTCATCGCTTCATCTTTGAATCAGCGTAAAAAATTAACGATAGTCGCTATGGTAAATTTAGCCGCCTAAGTGTCTGTTTTTATTGATTTCCTTCTTAACTTCACTTGCTGTGGTGTTAACGGGGGTGTGGGATATTTGGCGAATCGGCGTGGCCGTTAACATTTACGAAAGTAAATTATCGCTAATTTGAGGGCGCTATTAACCAAGGGGCGGCGCATCTATAGGGGATGCCGTCATCGAACAAAATATCGAGGAGACGAGGTAATGCGTGTATTGTTGATTGAGGATGATGGCGCTACGGCACAAAGCATCGAATTGATGCTGAAATCCGATGGCTTCAATGTTTATACCACCGATTTGGGTGAGGAAGGCGTCGATCTGGGTAAGCTCTATGATTATGACATCATCCTGCTTGATCTAAACCTGCCAGATATGACTGGCTTTGATGTGCTCAAGCAATTGCGCCTGTCCAAAGTCAACACACCTATTTTGATTTTAACCGGTATGGGTGACACCGAAAACAAGGTGCGCGGCCTCGGCTTTGGCGCCGACGACTATATGACCAAGCCGTTCCACAAGGACGAACTGGTTGCCCGGATCCACGCTATTGTGCGCCGTTCCAAAGGCCATTCGCAATCGGTCATCACCACTGGTGCCTTATGCGTTAATCTCGACGCCAAAACCGTTGATGTCAGCGGCCAGCGCGTTCACCTCACCGGCAAAGAATATCAGATGCTGGAACTGCTTTCCCTGCGCAAGGGCACGACCCTGACCAAGGAAATGTTCTTGAACCATCTTTATGGTGGCATGGATGAGCCGGAACTAAAAATTATCGACGTCTTCATCTGCAAGCTGCGCAAGAAACTGGCAGCAGCTTCTGGCGGCGAGCATTATATCGAAACGGTTTGGGGTCGTGGCTATGTATTGCGCGAGCCAGTTGAGCAGGCTGAACCAGTATCGGTTGCGTCTTAAAAGCCAAGCGTGACTAGCACCAAAATTTAAAAGCCCCGCCCCTTTTCGCAAGGGCGGGGTTTTTGCTGATCTTTTTACTTTTATTGCTTGGCTGACCAGCTTTTTTGTGGGGTAAAACTTATGCCTTTTTGGCAACGGCCTCTTTGGTCGCCATTTCAGCGCCCTCGGTTTCTATGCCGGCCTGTTGCAGGACCGCACTAATGCTCATGGCATCAAAGGGTTTTAACAAGTGAAATTTAGCTCCTGCGGCCCGCGCCAGAGCAAATTGCTGGGGGTCATTTTCGCTGGCGCATAAGATAATCTCGCCGGAGAATTTACCATGGGCAAAAGCCGCCTGAAGAAAGTCCAGCGCACCAAGATGAGGCATATCCCAATCGAGAAACACGCAATCAATATCTTCGCTTTGACAGATGGACATGCCTTGCTCGGAAGTTTCCGCCTCAAAGCCTTTATGACCCAATTGCTTGAAAATCCGCTGTGTTACGAACCGGATTACTTCTGAATCTTCAATAATAAGACAGTTGGCCATCGCTCTTCAGTGCTCCACTTTGCTGAAAAGCAACCTTAGCGGGATAAGTCTAATGAGCAGTTAACCAGTCGCCATTGGCCCTTTGCGGGGCTTTCCAGTGCGTCAGGACATTTGCAGCCTGATGACGACCTTCTCTTCTCCATCTTGACTACATAAGAGCTTATAGCCGGTCTGACTGGCAAGATGGGCGGCAATATAGGCAGGGACCATTTTCGGCTCCAGCCCCTCCTCCTTGCCTTCAAGCGCCTGTTGCAAGGGCTCTTTTAGTCGGGCTTTGGGACCGGTGGCCGTGAGGCTGATCCCCTCTTCATCTTGGGCAATGGTAACCTTGCTGCCTCTTCGCGGGGCACAATCTGCTATCAACAGGGCCATAGTCATCATAATTTTAACCGCTGGTTTGGCCATATGTCCCGGCGGTATCTGCCAATCGAGATCGGCTCTGGCATGCTTGTAAACGCCCTCTACCAGCACTTTAATCTCATCTAGGTCCAATTCATCGCGATAGCCGCCCCCAGCGCCATAGGCAATACGGGCAAATTGCAACAAATCCAAAGCCTTGTCGGTTGAACTATTAACGAGATTCATGGCTTCGGCTCGCATGTCTGGGTCCTGCTCCCCCTCCATTATTTCAAGGCCCGCCCCCAGCGCTCCAACCGGATTTATCAGATCATGGCATAGGCGAGACGCAAGCATGGACGACAGAGTAATGGAATCGAGCATAGGGCATATCCTTTTAAACTGCCCATAAATCCTATGATTCTGCCTGATTGCACCCACTTTAATCAGGCCCCTAAAGCCAATAAAATGAGCCTTTTTCATGCAATTTTATGCTAATGGTTAATTTGACTATAATCCGGCTTTGGCTAAGCTGCGGACCGATTGGATTTTTCCCCGAATTCGGGGGTAAATTCTTTCGCCTTTAAGCCTTCTTTTGCATCTTGTCTGGTATGGTTTTTGAAGGGTTAAGGGCAAGTTTGCCAGTATGACTGGCGGTTATTTGGTGCTTTGTCGTGGTCGTTAGCCTTTTTTCGAAAAATAGCAAAAATCAGAAGCTGGATAGTCTTGATATTCTCGCTATTTTCTCCATCGCCCTTTTGGTGGCGGCCTTGGCTATGCTGGGGCTTGGTGGATTGGCTAAGCTTGAAAGCTATACCAATCAAACCGATAAAAGCCGGGTGGAGGCGCAAGCCAAACCCCAAGAGATTGATCGCGAAGCGCTGGTGCAATTGCCGCCTCTGGTCAAAGAACCAATTATTTTTGAAACACAGCAAGGGCCCATTGAAGACGCAGACAAACCGCTGACCACGCCTGTGCGTCTTGCAAAATCAATCGACAAGACCCGCCCCTTTCTAGCCGAAGATATTAAAATCGGTTTTGTCATGGCCGAGGATTTTTCTGGCGGACGCGCTTCATTTTTGCATGACAACAAAATTGACTTGGCGAAATTTGCACATATTGAGAAACAGCAAATTGGTGATGTCTATACGCTTCGGCGCAATGAGAACTTTTCTGACCTTTTGGTGCGCGCCGGTATTTTCGGGAGCGACCAGGCGGCTATTATTAGCAGTCTTGGACAGGGCGTTGCTTTACGCAAATTGCAGCCGGGCGCAAAATTTGTTCTCACCAAAAAGCAGGCGGTTATTATACCCTTCAAACCGGGGGTCAATGGTGCGGATTTTTCTTCCCGCAAGGCGCAATCCTATCTTGCCCATCTTGAATATCGCCCGGACAGGTCTCGCAATATTGAATTGCTGCGCCGCCATGATGGCAGCTATGCGCTAACCGAAACCGCTTCTGCGCTTGATAAGCGCTATATTGCCGTTGCGGGTGATATTACCGACAATCTTTTCAACAGCGCCGAGCGCGTGGGCATGACCCGCGAAGCAACCGCTAGTCTAGCCAATCTGTTTGTCTATGACATTGACTTTCAACGCGAGATTTTTTCCGGCGATAGTTTTGAAGCGGTTTATGAAGCTTTTTACAATGATCGCGGTGAGCTGGTTAAAACCGGTGATATTATTTATGGCCGCATGACATGGCGCGGGGGGCGCAAATCTCGCGGCTATTACCGCTTTGTTGAAAATGACAAAACCGACTGGTTTGATGCCAAAGGTGAAAGCGCAAGACGGTTTTTAATGCGCACCGTGATCGAAGGCGCGCGCATTACCTCGCGCTTTGGCAAACGCCGCCATCCAATTTCCGGCTATACCAAAGCCCATAAAGGTGTTGATTTTGGTGCCAGGCGCGGCACGCCGGTGATGGCCGCTGGTGATGGGGTGATTGTTCGCGCTAATCGTTTTTCCACCTATGGCAATTATGTGAAAATCAAACATGCCAATGGCTATGAAACCGCCTATGCCCATCTCAATGGTTTTGCCAAAGGAATAAGAAAAGGTAAGCGTGTGCGCCAGGGACAGATCATTGCCTATGTGGGGTCCACCGGGCGCTCGACGGGACCGCATCTTCATTATGAAGTTTTGCGCCGTGGCAAACAGATCAATCCTTTGAAATTAAAAACCACAGATGGCAAAAAGCTCTCCGGAAAATCCTTGGAAGACTTTGCCGAAGAACGAGATTGGATCGAACGCCTGCGCCCGGCGCTGGGGCAAATGCAATTGGCAGAGCTGCATTAAATTTTACAAATTATCGCGATCGCGCATTTCCTGCATCAGCTTGTGGATATAGCTGTCCACATCGACCGAGCCATCAATCTGTCCGGCCAGCTTTTGCTTGATGCGATGAGGTAATTGCGCCGGATCCCCGGGGCCAAGCGCCTTGGCCGCTTCGCGGACCAAGGCCTCCAGCGTTTTATCATTTGGTTTTTTATCGCTCATCATCTATCTCCTTTAAAATATGGGCTTTTATTATTCTGCTGCAGAAAGCCTGTGGACTTTGCGCGTCTCCAGCACGTTGCCATTGATGATAAGAGTATCACCATCGGCTGAAAGCTGTACCACATCACCATCTTTCAGCTTGCCGGCCAATAGCATTTCCGCCAATGGATCCTGCACGCGTTTTTGAATAACCCGCTTCAAGGGTCTTGCCCCAAAGACGGGGTCATAACCGGCCTCAGCCAATAATTCTCTGGCTTTGTCGTCAAGTTCCAGAGAGATTTTGCGGCTTTCAAGAATTTTGCGCAAACGCCCAAGCTGGATATCGACAATCGCACCCATCTGGTCGCGGCGCAAACGGTGAAACAGAATAATCTCATCCAAGCGGTTTAAAAATTCCGGCCGGAAGGCCTGGCGCACCGCCTCCATCACCATGGGCCGGGCGGCGTCCATGGGCTGATCGGGTGCAAGATTGGCCAAATGTTCCGAGCCAAGATTGGAAGTGAGAATAATCAGCGTGTTTTTAAAGTCTATCACATGGCCCTGCCCGTCGGTCAGGCGGCCATCATCAAGAACCTGCAACAAGACATTAAACACATCCGGATGGGCTTTTTCCACCTCATCAAATAACACCACCTGATAAGGCCGTCGGCGCACAGCTTCGCTCAACACGCCGCCTTCTTCATAGCCCACATAGCCGGGAGGCGCGCCGATAAGCCGCGAGACGGAATGTTTTTCCATAAATTCGGACATATCGATGCGGGTAATCGCCTGCTCATCATCGAACAGAAATTCCGCCAGCGCTTTGGTCAGTTCGGTCTTGCCAACACCGGTTGGCCCGAGGAATAAGAACGACCCAAGAGGGCGATTGGGGTCTTGCAGGCCCGCTCGCGCCCGGCGCACCGCAGCAGAAACAGCGCCCACAGCTTCGTCTTGACCGACCACGCGTTTGTGCAACTCGTCTTCCATTTTCAGTAATTTTTCACGCTCGCCTTCGAGCATTTTTTCCACTGGCACACCGGTCCAACGGGCAACCACGGAAGCGATTTGCTCGGCGTCCACAACCTCATGAACAAGATCAGAACTGGTTTCGGCTTTTTCGGCCTCAACCAGTTTCTTTTCCAAATCCGGAATGCGGCCATATTTAATTTCTGACGCCTTGGCGAGATCCCCATGGCGTTCAGCATCCACCAGCTGCTGGCGCGCTTCTTCCAGCTCTTCTTTCAGGCGGGTGGCCGAAGCAAGGCTTTCTTTTTCCGCCATCCAGCGCGAGGTCAGCTCGGCAGCCTGTTTTTCAAGCTCGGACAATTCAGCGTCCAGAGTTTCAAGGCGGTCTTTGGAGGCAGAATCCTTTTCTTTTTTCAGGGCCTCGCGCTCGATTTTGAGCTGAATGATACGCCGATCCAATTCATCCAAAGCTTCCGGCTTACTATCTATCTGCATGCGCAGACGGGCCCCGGCCTCGTCGACAAGGTCGATGGCTTTATCCGGCAGAAAGCGATTGGTGATATAGCGCTTGGACAGGGTGGCGGCTGCGACGATAGCACTGTCGGAAATACGCACCCCGTGATGCAATTCATATTTTTCTTTTAGGCCGCGCAAAATGGAAATTGTGTCTTCAACGCTTGGCTCATCCACATAAACCGCCTGAAAGCGCCGGGCCAAGGCCGCGTCTTTTTCCACATATTTGCGATATTCATCGAGCGTGGTTGCACCAATGCAATGCAATTCACCACGGGCCAAAGCGGGTTTTAATAGATTGGACGCATCCATGGCACCATCACTTTTGCCTGCGCCAACCAGCGTGTGCATTTCGTCAATGAACAGAATAATTTTACCTTCGGCGGAAGTCACCTCTTGCAGAACTGCTTTCAGGCGCTCCTCAAATTCACCGCGATATTTCGCCCCGGCTATCAGGCTGCCCATATCAAGGGCGAGTAATTTTTTATCGCGAATGGATTCCGGCACATCGCCATTGACGATACGCAGGGCCATGCCTTCAATGATCGCGGTTTTACCAACGCCGGGATCACCAATGAGTACCGGATTGTTTTTGGTGCGCCGGGCCAGCACTTGCATGGTGCGGCGAATTTCTTCATCGCGACCAATCACCGGATCAAGCTTGCCTTGTTCGGCGGCCTCGGTGAGATCGCGGGCATATTTTTTAAGGGCGTCATAGGCTTGTTCCGCCGAAGCGCTGTCAGCGGTGCGGCCTTTGCGCAAATCATTTATCGCACCGTTTAGCGCCTGTGCCGCAACACCCGCCTGTTCAAACCAGGGGGTAAATTCTTTTTCCATGGAGAGCGCCAGCAGCAGACGCTCGGTAGTGACAAAACTGTCACCGGATTTTTTTGCGACTTCTTCGGCGCGAGCAAAGAGCCGGGCTGTCGATTGCGCCATCATTAATTGCGCGCCATCGCCTTCCACTTTGGGAAGCTTATCAACCGCCTCATTGGCTTTGTCGGCTAGCAGACGCGGATTACCCCCCGCTGCCTTGATGAGATTGGCGGCCAGACCTTCGTCATCATCCAACAGCGCTTTTAGGATATGAGCGGGAATGATTTGTTGATGGCCTTCACGCAAAGCAATGGTTTGCGCGGCCTGTATCAGGCCTTTTGCCCGATCTGTATAATTTTCAAAATTCATGATTGACCTCTTTTGAGCATCTTTTGGAATTACTGCGCCATCCCGTTATGGCAATGGCGCCTTCCCATCTAAAATGGGAGGTCAAAAACAGTTTTCAAGACTTTCAAAAGAGGGTTTTTCGCCAGCTTGGCTTACATGCCGCCAACACCAATCAGCGTGCCGCCATCTATGGTGATATGCTGGCCTGTCATCCAGCGCCCGGCAGGCGAAGCAAGGAAAACAGCAGCTCCGGCAATGTCATCTGGCTCGCCCAAGCGCTTTAAGGGAAGCTGCGAGGCGACAAATTTTTCTGTTGCCGGGTCTTTCCACAGGGCTTCGGCAAAATAGGTTTTGACAATGCCCGGTGCAATGCAATTGGCGCGAATGTTATCACTGCCATATTCCACGGCGAGATTGCGGGCCATTTGCAAATCGGCGGCTTTCGACACCCCATACATGCCAATGCCTTTATTGCCCACAAAGGCCGAGATGGAGGAAATGATGACGATTGCCCCGTCTTTATTTTTTTGCATTTGCGGCAACACCATATGGGCCAGAAGATGATTGGCTTTGATATTGCAGTTAAAGATTTTGTCGATCTGCTCTTCGGTAATGTCTTTTGACGGGCCATAGGCGGGATTGACCGCCGCATTGCAGATCAGGATATCCACATCCCCAAATTTTTGATTGGTTTCATACACCAGATTTTGCAAATGCTCCTTATGGGAAATATTGCAAGCAACTGCATAGGCGCAATCACGACCAGTTTCTTGATTGATGCTTTTGGCAACCTCTTGGCAGGGCTCCAGCTTGCGAC
>WFQB01000163.1 GCA_015487305.1 Parvularculaceae bacterium
AACGATAGACCCTATGGCGAAGCGCAGCTCCCTTTGGCCAAAAGTAAAATGCGCAATCTGACGCGGCAATGGCACATCATCTATAGCATAACGAAACATCACCACATAAAGCGGTGCCAGAAAGAAAGCCGATACAATTGACAAAGCAAAGGTCAATAGCCAGCCGCCGGGAGTCCCGCTTAACGCCCAATCGGCCGATTGCCTGAATTCTGTCATAGCTTCTGGATCCTTGAAGTCTACTTCCAGAAGATCAAGCCCCATGCTTTGCAAGAAAAAATATCGCCCCCCGACATAGGCAAGCAATACAAGAAGAATAGGAACCCAGCCAAGACGGAATAAATTGCCAAAATTACTCCAGGCAAAAGACATGGCCTCGGTGACGGTTGCGGTGATGCGAAGTTTATTCATTTTGTTTTCCCAATTTAATCGGATCAGTGACGTTCAACGTTGTTTTTTGAGGTAATCTTATATGATGTTCTTCTCTTTTGACAGCGCAATATAAGTATTGGCAGGAAAGACGATAATAGCTGCGATATAAAATAGCACCAAACCAATCACCAATACTAATGCTGCAAACCCAATTATGGCGGCCATAATGACAGCCAAAATCGAAAAAATTCCAGCACCGCCACTAACCGAAACTACGCCAACCAAACCACTTGCTGAGAATATTAATATGCCAATACCAAGCATCGGCAAGAGCATGAAAAGAGCAATTGAGAAATGAAAGATATAAACACTGAATAGCAATCCCCAGACATTACCTTTTGTCAGCATGAATGCTTTTTTAAAGTCAATCCTGTTTTCAATCGCTGTCATCGGGATAAAAACTAAAGAGCGCAGCATAAACCAAAACAAGAATAAAGTAGCCAGCCCCATCATTATAATCACTATTCCACCAATGAGTGGATGAATGCGAGTATCTGCAAAAGCATAGGCTATACTATCTTGTTGCCGAAAATATTCGGCCATACTGTAAAAAATTCCGCTATCGGAAGCAACCATCTTTGCCGATACCACCAAGATACCGATGATAAGTTTGACCAGTAAAACTGGCGCAGCCAAGAGAGAAAACCATAGCAAAACAGCCAGTACATAACGCCCTTCACGGCCCCCAAACCGAAAATATGCAAGTCCTGTAGGCAAAGCTTCCCCCGCCAAGATCATACACAATCTGACCATGCCTGGCGCAAAGAGCATTAACCCAATAAGCTGGATACCAATATGTAGATATGCTTGCGCTGTCTGCGATGAGATATTTAAAAAAATCTCACTCTTTGCGAGTAAAAAAGGCCCGCTAAAGAACAAGACAAGAAACGCAAGGCCAGGCAACCAAAATAATCTGTAAAGCAACAGCATATTTTTAACGCAAAAAGATGCGCTCTGTGAGGCCAGTTTTATCACATCAAATTGTTGCGGAGCTGTCATTTATTAAGGCTGCATAGTTTAGGCGTTCTTGCCACTCTCTGAAAGCGCCGCATGGGCCTTGGCAGGAAAGGCCAGTGAACTGGCAACGCTGAACAGGATCAATGCCAGATAGGCAAGACCCGCAATCACACTCCCAATAATCATGCTTGATGGAAAATCACTAAAATCGACCAGCTCCATCATCTCACCATCCATATTGCCGGCAAAGACCGAAGCGCCCATAAACATCATGGGGATCATGATTACCAGCATAAAAGCATAAGAGACTATCGCCTGCATAATGTTGAGAAGTATCGATCCGAAAAACAGTTTCCAGAAATTACCTTTGGTTTCTGCAAAGGCTGCGCCAAAATCGAGACGATTTTCTATGGCAGCCATGGGCACAAAAGTGATGGAGCGCATGATAAACCAGATGAAAAACAGGACACCCAAAAGACCAGCCAATATACCAAAACCTATGGTCATTGCGGCAAATTCACCACCTTCGAAAACGACCAAGATGGCATCGTCCCAAACCTCCGGGTTCCGCCACGCCTCCGCCAGAATCGCCAGCAGCCCTGATCCCGCAAAGACGGCAAGGAACAGCATGAACGCTACCACCGCAATTAAACTTGCCAATATTCCCATGATGATATTGGCAGCAATATAGCGCCATTCCCGAGCACCAAATTTGAAATAGGCAATGCCCGATGGTGCGGGCTCTCCGGCAGCAATACGCGTGAGCATAACCACGGCCGGAATCAATGCGATTATTCCCAAAATCATAATGCCATATATGGCAGAAATGCCGGCCACAACGGCGTATGAATCCTCTATCACAATGCCTCGGCCCATCATGGCGACAGCACCGACAAGGATGGCCAGCAGAATTGCCAAAGGCAGCCACATGAGCTTTAAAGCGGTGAAAATTTTCTGAAAACCGAATACCAGACTGTCAACAGCCGTTTGCACTGCACTGAATTGCATGAGTTTAGCCCCTTATTATTCAAGCCATATGGCAATGACCCGCACACCCACTCCAAAACTAACACAATTAGAGGCTCGACCAAAGGGGATGATCCCTGAAAGCCGGTAAATACCGAAGAAAACAAGGAAATATCGCAATTTTCCAAGGTTTTCTCACAAATTTTGTTCATGAGATGTTTCAGAATCGCCGCACCTCACTTAAGAAGAGCCTATGAGTGCCCCGGTTTCTGATAATCCATTGCCCCTGTCCCAACAGGCAATACAGGCAAGTAGTACCACCTCTGCCCAAGAGGCGGCCAATGCTCCCTATTTAGAGGGGCTAAACCCTCAGCAATGCGAGGCGGTTTTAACCACTGAGGGTCCGGTTTTAATGCTGGCCGGGGCCGGCACCGGCAAAACCCGCGCTCTTACGACCCGCCTTGCGCATATTCTGGCGACCCGCAAAGCCGCCCCATGGCAGGTGCTGGCGGTGACCTTCACCAATAAAGCCGCCCGCGAAATGAAAGAGCGCCTTGGCGCGCTGGTGGGTGATAAGGTTGAGGGCATGCGCTGGATGGGAACCTTTCATTCCATTGCCGGACAGATTTTGCGCCGTCATGCAGAGCTTGTAGATCTCAAATCCTCCTTCACCATTCTCGATGCCGATGATCAGGTGCGTCTATGCAAGGATCTCGTCAAAGCCTCCAAGCTTGATGAAAAGCGCTGGCCCGGACGGCTTTTGGCCGGGGTCATTGATGGCTGGAAAAATCGCGGCCTCACCCCCGACCAAGTGCCGGTAAAAGAAGCAGCGCTCTTTGCCGAAGGGCGCGGCATTGACTTTTACCACCAATATCAAATCCGTTTGCGCGAATTAAACGCCGCTGATTTTGGCGATTTGCTACTGCATAATCTGACGATTTTCCAAAGCCACCAAGATGTTTTGAAAATCTATCAGGACCGTTTCGCCTATATGCTGGTGGACGAATATCAGGATACCAATGTAGCGCAATATTTATGGCTGCGACTTTTATCGGCAAGTCATAAAAATATTTGCGTTGTTGGCGATGACGACCAATCCATCTATGGCTGGCGCGGAGCAGAGGTCGGCAATATTTTGCGCTTTGAACAGGATTTCCCCGGCGCCAAAATCATTCGCCTTGAACAAAATTACCGCTCGACCCCGGCTATTCTCGGGGCAGCCTCAGGCTTGATTGCGGCCAATAAAAATCGCCTCGGCAAGACCTTGTGGACCGCCAGCAAAGCAGAAGACAAAGTGTTGCTGCGCCATGTCTGGGACGGCGAAGAAGAAGCCCGCCTTGTCTGTGACGACATTGAAGCTGCGCAAAGCAAAGGGCGCTCTTTGTCGGATATGGCCGTTCTGGTGCGCACCGCCGCACAAATGCGCAGTTTTGAAGACCGCTTTAATCTGGCGGGCATCGCCTATCAGGTGATTGGCGGCCCGCGCTTTTATGAACGCGAAGAAACCCGCGACGCCCTCGCCTATTTGCGCCTTGTGCGCAATCTTGATGATGATCTTGCCTTTGCCCGCATCGTCAACAAGCCAAGGCGCGGGGTTGGCGAAAAAGCCCTGCAAATGATGGCTATCACCGCCCGAGAGCTAAAAATATCCTTGCACATGGCCGCCAGCCAGCTATTGGCCAATGGGGCGATAAAAGGCAAAGCCAAAAATGCGCTTGGCTTGTTTTTATCCCAGCTCGATCAATGGCGCGGGCAAGTCAACGATCTGTCGGCAACGGAAATCGCCGCGCTGGTGTTAGATGATAGTGGCTATACGGATTATTGGAAAACTTCCAAAAACCCCCAAGCCCCAGGCAAGTTAGAAAACCTAAAAGAGCTGGTCCAAGCCGCGGGCGAATTTGACAGCCTGCCGGCATGGCTCGATCATGTGGCACTGGTGTCGGAATTAAACGAGAATACCGGTGATGGTCTCGTCAGCCTGATGACATTGCACGCCGCCAAGGGTTTGGAATTTCCCTTTGTTTTCCTCCCCGGTTGGGAAGAAGGCCTGTTCCCCTCCCAACGCTCTTTGGATGAAAACGGTCTGAAAGGCCTCGAAGAAGAACGCCGCCTCGCCTATGTAGGCATTACCCGCGCCCGCGAGCGCTGCTTTATTTCCTTTGCCAGCAATCGCCTCACCTATGGCCGCTGGCAGGCTTCTATTCCCTCCTGTTTCATTGATGAATTACCGCCAGAATTTGTCGACACCGATAGCGGGCAAACGCCAGTGTCAAATGGGCAAAAAACAAGATTTAAGAGTGAAGCCTTTAGCCAAGATGACAGCGCTCTCCATCAGATAGACGGTAAAGCTGAGCGCATTACTACCAGCGCAAAAAAGAGCGATTTTACTGTTGGCGAACGGGTTTTTCATCAAAAATTTGGTATGGGAAGTATTCAAAAAATCGATGGCAACAAGCTGGACATAAGCTTTGATCATGCCGGCGAAAAACGGGTTATGGATAACTTCATCACCCGACCTTAAACTTCAATCGCAGCCAGCTATTTTGCAAAAAATAGCAAAGCCCATCTGCATTTTTCAACTAGATTTCCTTGGACGAACGCAAGGCATGCCAACCGCTGCCCATTGGCCATTACTAAATTTTACCGCATCGCGTTTACATTGTTTTTTATGAAATTATTTGTTGCGGCTTGGAAAACATCACCAGAATTTATGGTTTATCCTGACAACCATATGGAGCATTTTTTCGCGCAATATCTCGCATGCCAAGGTTAATTTAAGTTAGGTAAATTTGCATTAACCATGTTGAATATTTTTTTTCATTAACCTTCTTTACTCACCGCTTATTAAGGCAAATCCTTCATTTTCATAGCGTGCAAATGAAAGCATGAGTTGTGTGTAAGGAGTGTGCCATGAAGCACGTTCAATCAAATATGAATCGTAAATCCGGCAAAAATGCTGGTAAAACAAAACCAATCTTGCGCCTCCCCTTTGGAGCGCCTGCCAAGGGCTGGAAGAAATTTATCAAATCCACCGCCGGCAATATGAGCATCATGTTTGCCGCCTCCGCTGTTCCCCTTATTGGCTTTGCCGGGGTTGCTGTTGAATACACACAATATTCGCGCGTGCGTACCAATATGCTCGAAGCGCTCGATTCCGCAGGCCTTGCGATATCACAAAAGGCGCTGGAACAAGGCTATGATACGGCCAACCTGACAACCCAGCAAAAATCTTTCCTGAAAAAATTTGGTCGTGACTTCTTTGAGACCAATTTCACCAATCTCAACATGATTCAAAATTATTCTTTGGATTTTGACATCACGCCAACAACCGTGACCCCGCGAGTTCAAGGCCAAATGAATACAGGCATGCTTCGGGTTTTGGGGTATAATCAATTTAACATGAGCGCCAATACCGAGATTACCCTTGCGGGTACCGGCAAATTGGAGCTTGCTCTGGTGCTTGACGTTACGGGCTCCATGAACTTCTGCCCCAGCTCAAGTTCCTATTCTTATTGTTCCGGCACCAAACGCATTGATGTCTTGAACACTGCCGTTGACAACATGCTTGATACTTTAATCGGCACCTCTAGCACGGCGGTGAATAATGATGTAAAAATTGGTATTGTTCCCTTTAATGCTCAGGTCAATGTCGGCGCCGATAACACTGGCGTCATGGACTGGATGGATACCAATGCCGAAGCCTATTATCATGGCTATAATTTCGTGCATATGGTTGGCAAGGATGATGTTGATTTCAACACCAAGGTCAATCATTTTGATCTTTATGATTCCAATTCGGATATGAATTGGCAGGGCTGTGTCGAAGCGCGCCCCTATCCACTTGATGAGTTTGACACCGTGGCCGGCGCAGCAACCCAAAGTTCTTTGATCAATTCTTATAACAATAATCCGCTCAGCACCAGCGAGATGGAATCCTCAACAGTCAACACTATCAATAGCGCCTTCAACGATGCACCAACGCCGCTATTGTCGACCAGTGAATTGACAAAAGCTGTAAACAGCAAATTTGTTCCATTCTTCTGGCCAGACGAGCCGGAATCCGGTTGGCGTGACTGCAACACGGGCACTTATTATTATATTTTCGATTGCCCCACATCTGAAGGCTGGTCAAGCAGCTATTCAAACTCTGAATTTATTGACGACAGTGACTATGTCAGCAATTCCAGCTCATATTATTCCTCATGGACATACCACACTCGTTATCGCGATCTGGTGCGCCATTTCCGCGCTAATATTGCCGATTCCGTCGGTAGCAGTGACAGCTATCCTCTGGTGAACGATCCTGATGTTCTGCAATATGCAACGCGTCTGGAATGGGATATGAGCGGCGATTGGTATGACGAAGAATTTCGCCTGCGCCAAGCCTATGTGGGTCAATGGGATTCGTCCTCGCAAACCTATAAGGGCAAATATGATACCGGCGTTGACCTTTGGAATTACAGCAACGGCCTTCAAGGTTATGGCCCCAACACAGATTGCAATGCCCCGATTCAACCTTTAACGAGCGCCAGAGCCGATCTCGATACGGCCATGACGAAATTAAAACCTCATGGCTCCACCAACACATCACTTGGCGCTATCTGGGGTTGGCGCATATTGTCTGATATCGCGCCCTTCTCTGAAGGCGTCGATCCCAATTCGACCGAAGGCGCAAAATGGAGCAAGGCCATGGTCCTGATGACCGATGGATCCAACACATTTTCTGATTATGACACCCACAATTTCTCTTATTACACACCCTATGGTTATGGCAATCAAAACCGCCTCAACCTGAATTATGACGATGATCGCTCCAATGGTATTCGCGATTATGATATTGATAACCGTCATGCAGAGGAATTTGACAACAAAACCGTTCGCATCTGTGCTCGTATGCGTGCGCAAGGTATCAAGATCTATACCGTTGGCTTTGCAATTTCATCGGGCAGCCGCGCAGAACAAATTCTAAAGGCCTGCGCCAGTTCGCTTGACGATTATTATCTCGCCGAGAACTCAGACCAATTGCAGTCTGCCTTTACATCCATCACCGATAATCTCGTCAATCTGTATGTATCGCAATAGGGGGTTATGATGCGCCTGTTTCATATATTTAAATTCAGGAAAACCGGTTTGCGCCGACCTTCTTTTGGCAAAGACCAAAAGGGCTCAACCGCGGTCGAGTTTGCTATGGTCGCTCCTTTATTTCTGGGCCTGCTATTTTCCATCTTTGAGGCCGGGTATTTTTACTATCAACAGGCTGTGGTCGAAGATGTTGTTGCGCGGGCGGCGCGAGATGTCCGCGTTGGCAACGCCCCCCCCGCCAGCTATACTGATACGACACCGGGCAAATGCCAGACCGGTAAAGATTGTTTCTATCAAACCGTATGCCAACCCCTTAAATGGTTTGGTAATTGCGCGGACAATCTTTCGGTTGATGTAAAAACTTTCTCCTCTTTTACAGCATTGAATGACGATCTATCGTCCACATCCTGCCCGTCTGACAACACCTATGATTATAACAATCTCAATTACGAGCCGGGCGATGAGTTGGCCATCGTGCGCATTCGCTCCTGCTTTCTCATCCGCACCTTTAATCCGGCTTTGGGGATGAAATTAACCAGAACACAGGACAATCGCCGAGCAATTATCGCTGTCTCCATTGTGCGCAATGAGCCATTTGGTGACGGCCCTCCTGACACAACACCGTGATTTTTCGCGGCCTAGAGACGAATGATACATAGTTGCCTTTGGTTTCGCGTAGAAAACCAGTAATGAGGGACAATAAAATGAGAGATTTTTTCAAAGCCTATCGCCTTCGCGTCAAACGCTTTGGCAAAGATAAGCGCGGCATTGCCGCTCTTGAATTTGCCTTGCTCTTGCCAACCGTTGTGCTGATGTTCTTTAGCGTCGTTGAACTGTCAGATTCTTTAACAGCAAACCGCAAGGTTTCCATGGCGGCAAGCACTTTGGCTGACCTTGCCAGTCGTGAATACACTATCACCTATGCGGATGCTCAGGGCATGTTTACGGCGGTGAATAATATTCTGTCGCCCTACGGCATCAATAATGCCAGCTTTACCCTGATGAGTGTCGTGCCAGACCCAACCAATAACAATGAACCGATCATTGACTGGAGCCTCAACCAGAATATGACAGAAGTTTATTCACAAGGAACACCCTATACCAACCTGCCAGATGCCAACTCTACCCATAGCGGCGTTTCGCTTCTGGCCGATGGACAGTCATTAATCATCGTTGAGGTTAGCTATCCTTTCACCTCATCCCTAACCGGCTATCGCAATGAAAGCTTTACATTCACCAAGCGAGAAATTCGCTGGCCGCGGATCAAAAGTCAGATCCCCTATTGCGATGCTGATGGCACTTGCTCCAACGGCTAAGGGTAGATGATAAAACTATCCATTTTGGAATGACATATAAGGGACGCCTCTCTAGGCGTTCCTTTTTTATGCTATTGCCACCGCCCCTTTCATCACCCATTCCATGAGGAAGTTTTTTATCGTAAGAATAATATTGTAGTATTACTATTGAAAAAAACCACACCCCCTAACAAATACCCTCTCAATATCGGCAAAAGGAAATGACCCATCGCCAATGCATGAAAAAGATTTAGAAATCCAAAATGGAAGAATTTCCCTCGCCGGAACGCTGACTACGCCAAATGATATAACCGCATATCCTCTAATCATTTGCTTCCATGGCAGCGGACCGCTAGACCGGAATGAAAATACCAAGCACCAAAAATCAATATCTTTAATGATATAGCCAAAGCCCTCGCCGCCAATGGCATGGCTTGTTTTCGCTATGACAAACGCGGCATTGGAAAGAGCACGGGAAAATATATATCCGCCGGCCATCATGATCTGGTTAGTGACGCGCTGGCAGTTGCCCGGTTTTTTAAACAATCGGATATGTTTTCGCAAATTTTCCTGCTCGGCCATTCCAAAGGCACAATCATCGCCCCTCAACTGGCCGAGAAATGTCCCGTTGACGGGCTGTTATTGCTATGCCCTTTTACAAGCAAGGTCGAAGATTTGCAGGAACAACAGGCACTCGTCCTGCAAGACTATATTGATACAGCAAAAGGTTTTGATGGCTGGTTTGGCCGCCTTGTATATTCTTTTTCCGGCGGGGTGGCTAAAAGCAACCGCAAACTCATGCATCGCGTACGCAACACTAGCAAAGCCATTCTATGGCACAATTTCTCCCGGGTCGAAGCCCAATGGATTCGAGATTTTTTTGAAATTGATCCTTGTGCGATATTCAAAAAGTCCGCCAGCCCACTTTGGTTTTTAGCGCTGGGAATGATCTGCAATGTCCGCCGGAAGAGGGCCTTGCGATAGTCAAAATGATTGGCGATCAGGCCGATTATGTTTTAATTCCCGGCTTAAGTCATATGTTGCGAATAGAAGGTGAGAATACCGGATATGCCGGTTATGCGGCCCAATTTAAAGAGCCTATGGCTGCTGAAGTCTCAAAGGAAGTTATTAGCTGGTTGAAAAAGCAAACCATCAAGCCATGAAATTAAAGCTCTTCTGCCTGCGCTTACAAACCGACAATGATAATTTCATTGGCATCAGGAAGCGCTCTAGATCGGCGATTTTCTTTAAAACAAAAAAGGCGAGCGGTTTATCCGCCCGCCTCTTAAAGAACTTATCTGAACAGCGACAATAAGGATTGTGGCTGCTGATTGGCAATCGACAAAGCCTGAATACCAAGCTGCTGCTGAACCTGCAGGGCTTGCAGGCGGGCAGAGGCCGCTTC
>WFQB01000164.1 GCA_015487305.1 Parvularculaceae bacterium
CCAGATGACATCGTTTAAAATCCAGAAGCCCAAATCCTGCAGCACCGTGCCTACGCGAAAAATATTATGATAGGAGCCAATCACCCAAAGCGCGCCATTGGGTTTTAGCAATCGCTGCGCTTCGCGCATCCAGTCGCGGGTAAATTCATCATAGGTTTTGAAGCTGTCAAAGCGATCCCAGTCATTATCAACACCATCGACGCGGCTATTATCGGGCCGCGACAAATCGCCCCCCAATTGCAAATTATAAGGCGGGTCAGCAAAAATAAGATCGACGCAAGCATCCGGCAGCGCCTTCATATTTTCAATGCAGTCGCCTTGCAGGATTTCATCCAGAGGCAGGGGTTTGCGAACAGGGCCTTTTTTAACAATACGCGGCAAGGGATTGATCCTTTGAAGTTTGTTTCTTGAGCCCGCATGGTGAGTCACGGGGGAGTCCGCGTCAAGAAAAAAAGCATGAATGGCCGTAAAAATCTTTTGTTATCAATATCTTAATCAAGGTTAACCAAAGGTTGATGGGTTTTTGCCGGGGCCGTCATCCCTGCGCAGGGTGACGAGAGGGGGTGGTTTACATATAATGCTTTTACTTAATCAATTAGAACAGGCAAAGTTTTTGATATGATCTTTTTACAAGCTATAGGCATGACCTTACTTTCAGGATGTGGTTCTTTTAATTCTGGTGATGGCTATGACTTCATCCAGGAACCTGCCTTAAATGTTGTTGTTTCTGCATCGGTTGATGAACCAATACTTTCAGGCGGTATTTTGGAAAAGCATAAAGGTATATATTTCGCGACGCCGCAAAAAATTTCTGCATATACATTTTCGGCAGGTGTTCTTCCTGAAGTAAAAGATACTGGTAGATATAGATATTATTCTTTTGCTAATACAGGATCAAAAAATGCCACATCAGATAATTGCTCCAACATGCACAAGCTGTCCGGGATAGAAAGTATCCAATATTTGATGGTCAGAAAGTCTGATAAAAGAGTATGCGTAATGACTTATTTTGAAGAGCGATATTGTAACAGGGATGTGGAATTTGAAGATGTGGAATGGTATGAAGCTGGTGAAAAGTCTTTCCAGAAAATCCTGCTCTACAAAGGAAGGCTTGGAGATATAATCTCAATTAACTATCAGGAGTTAAAGGGCAGTGCGGAGCGTGTCAGGCATGATAGTCTTGAAGAATATGATTTATCTGCATCCGACGAAATTGCCTATAAGAGCGCTTTGATAAAAGTGCTTTCAGCAGACAGCCAAAAGATTGAATATATCGTTTTGCGCAATTTTAGTGATGTGAAGCAATAATTCTCAAGCCTCCAAAAACCGCAAAATTGTGTCCATCTGGCGCTCGGCGTCTTTGCGGCCCAAATCTATGAGGGCGTTGATATAGCCGCTTTCAAAAGTCAGATATGATGGCAGCACCCATGGGTCTTTGAAGGCGCCGATGGCGCGCAGCATGGTTTTGACCGTCCATGGTAATTCACTGGCGTGTTTGCCCGCTAATGCGCGAATGTCTTCGCTTGGCTGGATCATGAAAATGTCAATATGGTGCAAGGGCGTCATGGCCCGGCGCTCTGGAAGCATGGCATCCACTGTGTGATTGATGCGGTTTAGGCGCTCTACATCGGCTTCGAGATTATCGTTAAAGATGATATCCAAAAGCTGCCCGCTTAAATGGCCGACAGAAGGATATTCGTCGAGCAATTCGCGCTCTTTGGCGGAAATTTTTCTATCCCGCGCCCCGATGACGAATATTTTATCCGCACCCAGATGAATGGCCGGCGACAAGGGTGCATTTTGTCGCAAGGCGCCATCCCCATACCAGCCGTCTTTCAGCTTGCGCGCCGGAAACACAAAAGGCAAAGCCGAAGAGGCCATGATATGGTCGGCGGTGATTTTTTCTTCGCGCCCGGTGCGTCGCGCCCGATACCATGCCCTTGTCAGGGTTGAACCTTCATAAAAGGAAACTGCCCGTCCATGCTCCCAGGAGGAGGCAGAAATAGCGATGGCATCCACCAGCGGTCCGCGCACGATTTGTGATAATTTATCAAAATCTATTTCGCGTTTCAGTAAGTTTTCCAATGGGGAATTATCCAAAAGACCCTTGGGCGGGCGCACCCCGAGCCAGCCAAACATCACCGAGGACAAAAACAGAAACAGCCGTCCGGCCATTTCAAACCCGTTGCAATGATAGATGGCATTGCAAGATAGGTCGCGCCACAGAGTCTCGAGGTCTTTTACTGATTGTTTGAAATTATCTGCCCCGGCAACCAGCTTGGCGGTGTTAACTGCGCCTACAGACAGGGCACAGAAAATTTTAAATGGTGGCGATTGTCCCGGGGCTTGTTCTGGCAAATGTTCTGCCAGCGCTGACAAGACGCCAACCTGATAGGCCCCGCGCGCACCACCGCCGGTGAGAATAAGTGCCGGTGCCTTGCTGCGACTATGGGGCGGCTCCGGCTTATTTTTTTGTTTTTTCTTATTCATGGTTTTCTCAATTGCGGGAATATCAAGGTAATAGGGGTCTTAAAGCTTATCAATGGGCGCAAGATAGGGGCAAATTCTTTAAGGGATTGTCTGCAAAAATATATAAATTAAATCCTCCCGCTTTTCCTTCACAAGCGCTCATAATGGGTGTATAAAAAACTCACCTGAGGGGCGCCGTGCCCTTTTGAGAGAACCCGAAGCTTTTCGGTTCGTCGTGTTATAACAACTAAAGAAATCATAGTGTTGACAAGTTAATTGTCTTGAACCGGTAGTTGCAGAACCACGAACTAAGGCTTTCGCGTTAGGAATAAGGCATGCGCGGCTGAGACGACACCCTTTGAACCTGATCCGGTTAACACCGGCGTAGGGACAGGCCTGAAGCCGGAACCGAATATATTAGAAAAAGGTCTCCGCACTGGCTTTCCTCGCGCCCGGTTTTTGACGACGCGAGGAGAGCCAATATTATGAATAAACAAATCCCCGAAAGTGAATTTACGCGGCCCGAAGTCACCACCGGGCCATTGCCGGCCTCGCGCAAGGTCTATGTGCAATCAAAACGTTTTGCGGATGTCAAAGCGCCCATTCGCGAGATTGATTTGCATGAAACCGCCGGAGAGCCGCCGGTGCCGGTTTATGATGCGTCCGGTCCCTATACCGACCCTGAGGTGACCATTGATGTGGAGGCGGGGCTGTCGCGGGCGCGGCAGGCTTGGGTTTTTGAGCGCGCTGGCAAAGACGGCATAGAGGAATATGAAGGCCGTGAGATCAAGCATGAAGATAATAATGCCAGCGGCAAATATCTCGCCCGAGCCTTTCCGGTAAAGCACAAGCCCTTGCGGGCAAAGGGCGATACGCCCGTCACACAAATCGAATTTGCCCGCGCCGGTATCATCACCAAGGAAATGGAATATGTGGCCATACGCGAAAATATTGGCCGCCAGAAAATGCTCGACGGGGCCGAGCAGCGGGTAGAGCAGGGCGAAAGTTTTGGCGCGGATATTCCGCCCTTTGTCACGGCTGAATTTGTTCGCGAGGAAATCGCCAAGGGCCGCGCCATTATCCCTGCTAATATCAACCACCCGGAAGCCGAGCCGATGATTATTGGCCGTAACTTCCTCGTTAAAATCAACGCCAATATCGGCAATTCGGCGGTGACCTCTAGCGTTGAAGAAGAGGTGGATAAAATGGTTTGGGCCATTCGCTGGGGGGCGGATACGGTGATGGACCTTTCCACGGGGCGCAATATTCACAACACCCGCGAATGGATCATCCGCAACGCACCGGTGCCCATTGGCACCGTGCCGATTTATCAGGCGCTCGAAAAAGTTGGTGGCGTCGCCGAAGATTTAACATGGGAAATCTTTCGCGATACGCTGATTGAACAGGCCGAGCAGGGGGTTGATTATTTCACCATCCATGCGGGGGTGCGTCTGCCCTATATTCATCTCACCGCAGATCGTGTCACCGGCATTGTTTCGCGTGGCGGCTCGATCATGGCCAAATGGATGCTCGCCCATCATCGGGAAAGTTTCCTCTATACCCATTTTGAAGAGATTTGCGATTTGATGCGGCAATATGATGTGTCGTTTTCTTTAGGCGATGGATTGCGCCCGGGCTCTATCGCTGACGCCAATGACCGTGCGCAATTTGCGGAACTGGAAACCTTGGGCGAGTTGACCAAAGTGGCTTGGGACAAAGGCTGTCAGGTGATGATTGAAGGGCCGGGCCATGTGCCCATGCACAAGATCAAAGTAAACATGGACAAGCAATTACGCGAATGCGGCGAGGCACCTTTCTATACGCTGGGGCCGCTGACCACTGACATTGCGCCCGGCTATGACCATATCACCAGCGGCATTGGTGCGGCGATGATCGGCTGGTTTGGCACTTCCATGCTGTGCTATGTGACGCCCAAGGAACATTTGGGCCTGCCCGACCGCGATGATGTGAAGGTTGGTGTGATTACCTATAAATTAGCGGCCCATGCGGCGGACCTCGCCAAGGGCCATCCGGCAGCGCAGGTGAGGGATGATGCGCTTTCCCGCGCGCGTTTCGAGTTTCGCTGGCAGGACCAGTTTAATTTGTCGCTAGACCCGGAAACCGCAAGAGATTTCCATGACCAGACCTTGCCCAAAGAAGCCCATAAGCTCGCCCATTTTTGCTCCATGTGCGGGCCCAAATTTTGCTCCATGAAAATCACGCAGGATGTGCGCGACTATGCGGAAGGATTATCAGACAATGAGAAAAAGGCGCTTAATCTGGAAGCCAAGCAAGGCATGAAAGAGATGAGCGAAAAATATAAGGAAATGGGCTCGGCGCTCTATCTTGAGGCGGAAGCGGTGAAGAAGGCGAATGAGGGGATTTGATGATGACAATCAAGACAATATTTATTTTAGGGCTAACACTTGTGATAACCGTGTCCTGCTCAGGGTCAGGGGATGTTTATACCTTTTATCGAAATAGCTTATTAGACCCTTCAAAGCGGATTCACGTAGCAACCTTTGATTCCAAAGCGGGTATGCCCTCAAATCCAGATTATAACAGATTAAGTTGTGAAGAAACTGCTATGCTTTACAATAAAAATGATCCTAGTGGTCAGGTGTGGTGGTGTGAAAAGGGCAGATATCGTGAGTAGCTGCATTCAGCGATAGATCTGTTGTGACCATCAAATATTATAAAACTCATCCTGAGGTGCGAGCGTTAGCGAGCCTCGAAGGATGGCAGCAAAGTATGGTATTTCCACGAGAGACTGGCGTGGGTTGTGGGTTCAGTGATTACTCTCGTTGAAGTTTGGTTTCTTCAATTTCCACTCTTCGA
>WFQB01000165.1 GCA_015487305.1 Parvularculaceae bacterium
GTTTTATAGAGGCCGCCAAGGGGGCAACAAGGCGGGTCAGCATGCCCGATGGGCGCGCCGTTGATGTCACCATCCCTGAAGGCCTGCGCCATGGCCAATCCCTGCGGCTAAAAGGCAAAGGCGGGGCGGGGGTCAATGGTGGGCCCATGGGCGATCTTTATGTCGAAGTGGATGTGGCGGCGCATCCCTATTTTCGCCTCGAAAAAGGGCTAATCCATCTTGATGTGCCAATCACTTTGCGCGAAGCGGTGCTGGGCGAGACGATTACCATTCCAACCATTCATGGAGATGTGTCGATTAAAATTCCCAAAGGTGCAAGCTCCGGCACCTCCCTCAGGGTAAAAGGCAAGGGCATTTTTAACCCCAAAACCAAACAGCGCGGCGACCAGATCGTCAAATTGCATATCAAATTGCCGGACAAACCGGACCCGACGCTGGAGGATTTTGTGAAAGGCTGGCGGTCCGATGAAGATAAGGACATAAGACAGAAATTTCGGCATTAGGGGCAGGCCCCATTTCCATCCTGTTTATGGCGCCTGCCCCTAATTCAGTTGTAAAAAATGATTTTCCCGCCAAACGGGCATTGCAGCAAAAGGGCAACCACCTGTAGTTTCTGGCAGGGGCCAGATTGAACAGATTTCGCCTCGCATTGAATAGTGCCCGCAATACCAGCCGTAAGCTTGACGCGGCAAAAACATAGAAGGGAGCCTGTGATAGACGACGCCAAACGCGCAAAGCTTGCAGAGCTGGTTTCGGCAATGCCGGACAGCGCTCTTGAAAAGCTGGACAAGGCTCTGTCCGCTGGCGGCGACCCGCTGGGGGCAGCAAGCCCGATATTGGCTGCGTTAATCACAGATGAGTTACAAAATCGGGTGCAACAAAATGCCCCGAAAGTTGAGCCAGAGGTTCAAACTCCCACAGTGCAAAAGCCTGATCTTGTTGCTGACGCTGCATCTGCGAAAGCTCCCCTCCAGAAAGTTCCGATGCAGCAAGTCAGCACCATGTTCGATATTGATATTGACGCTGGTGATGAGACGGCATCAGTAAAAGCCGAGGCGCAGGATCCTTCAAGCTGTTTGTGGGTTGATGATATCGTCAGCAAGCGGGCAGTAAAAGAGCCTGCGCCGCAAAAGACGGCAAAGGCCAGGAGCGATGGCGAGGCTTTGGCCACAGCCCCCAAAGCCCCCAAAGCATCTGCGCCCATAAGAGCGCCAAAATCTGTTGAGCAAAACGCTGAAGCACCTGCCACTGCCTCAATCCCGCCAGCAGAGCCGCCAGTAGAATCGTCTGCAAAGACGCCTTTGCGCGAAGTGGCGAAATCTTCAAAACCTGAACAAGACACCGCCCCGCCGGCGCCATTGGAACCGTTGCCTTTGGGCGATATCATGCTGAAGCCGCGCAATGCCATGCATGCGTTTTTTGGCCCGCTTGAAGGGCTGATAACAGATCCGGTGCATTACGCCCCGCGTCAAGAAGGAACGATTGCCAGCACGTCTTTGCCAGCGATTTGGCGGCTTTTAAATGAAGAGATTGGCAGCGGTATTATTCGCGATAGCTGGGTTCGATATGAAACTCTCATGCATGCAGCAGAGCAGGGGAATGATCAGTTGGCGCTGGAGAAATTGCTAAAGGATATGCATCGTCCGGCAGAAATGACCATTCGCAAACTTGCTCGCAAAGCCGGTAAAGAGCCGGGCTATCGTCGCTCGCTTATTTTGCGCCTTGGCGGGGAAGCGGCGTATGGGGATTTGCTGGAATTGGGATTGATGTTGCCCCATGCAAAATTATTGGGAAAACTTTATCGGGCGGTTGTCTCCTCTGCCCCCTTGCCGGACCGGCATACACGGATTGCTCTGCATCTTGTGCAATATGCGAAAAAGAGTGCCGCCCGAGTGCGCTATGGTTTTTGCCTGTTTTTGGCCAAGCTGTGGTCGCCGGTGGAAGCGCTTAAATTGCAATCGATATTCAGTGAATTACGCCGCAAGGCCAATGAGCCTTTCAAGCCGGAACTTGATGAATATGTCACCGATGCGCTGGCCTCTCGGCTTGACCGGCAAAATTCCTGGCTGGAGCGCCAAACCGCTCTTGATGGCATGGATGAGGCGGTGGTCGGGGTGTTTTCCTATTTTGCTGATTGCTGTCTCGATCTCAATAATTTTGAGGAAAAGGATTTGCCGGTGGAATTGCGCGACATTACCAAAAATTATGGTCGCCAATCCATGCTGTATTTTGATCGCCTGTTAGACCAGGCCGTGGCCAGCCTGCGTGAAGCCTTGCCAGCATCAGCGCAGGATATTGGCCATGATCCGGGGGCTGAACTACTGATGGAGCGAGCGATTACGGCCACCGGATTTTTAGGGGAAAATGATGAGCGTGCGGATGCTTTAGGGCGTCTTCAGGCTTATGAAAAGGCGCGCAAATCAAGCACGGACGCCATGTTGGACGCGGTTTCGGTCTTGGAAAAATTCATGGCCCCCGGCCCGGCAAAGGCAGAAAATGAAAAGGCGATTGCTGCCCTTGTTGAGCAACTTTCTGCTCTGGCGGAACGCTTGCAAAACCCAAGCGAAGCCCGCAAAACCGTGGCGCGTTTGGAAGCCATCATGCACGCGGCTTAACCATCTGCTTTCATTACCTTTTTTTCACAATGAAGCCATTGGCTTGTAATGCGCAAAAGCGCACAAATATTGAGGGTCAATCATAGCTTGCCTAAAGGCTTTGCTCCTTAATGTGGGAGACGCTAGATTGAGCGCCTCAAGATTTGAGAAAATTGATGAGAATTTTAAAATAAATGCCGGGGGGCACGTCTTTGTTGGGTTGCTGAAAATCACAGCACGAAGATGAAAGGGCTATGGAAAGGAAAGAAGACGATCATGGTCACAAAAGTCAAAGGGACACCCTTGTTAAAAGCAAAAACATCACGCTATGGGCTTGCGGCAGCCGCTTTGGGCGGGGCGGCATTGTCGGCACTGCTTTTTTCCGGGGCGATTGCCAATGTGCAACCACCGCGCTTGTTGACGCCGCCTTCTAGCTATGACGGGCAGTTGTCTTTTGCTGATCTGGTGGAGCGGGTTTCACCGGCTGTGGTTAGTATTCATACAGAAAAGAATGTGAAGGTTGCGTCCCTGCCGCCTGTGCTTGAAGACCGCTATCGCTTTCGCTTTGGTGGGGATGGGTTTGAAGAGCAATTCCCGCAGGAGCGGCGCTCGGTTGCGGAAGGGTCCGGGTTTTTTGTTGATGACAAAGGCCATGTGGTGACCAATAATCATGTGATTGCCGGAGCCGAGAAAATTACCGTTAGGCTGAATGATGGTCGTGAATTAAAGGCCGAAGTGGTGGGAATTGATCCGGGTACGGATTTAGCAGTATTGAAGGTTGACGCCGACAGTCGCCAACCTTTTGTGCGCTTTGCCGATGATGTCGAGTTACGGGTTGGTGATTGGGTTTTGGCGGTTGGCAATCCTTTTGGTCTTGGCGGCACGGTTACCTCCGGCATTGTTTCGGCTTTAGGGCGCGATAATTACGCACCGGGCAATTATTCTGATTACATTCAGATTGATGCGCCGATCAATAGAGGCAATTCTGGTGGCCCGACCTTTGACCTACAGGGCCGGGTGGTTGGTGTTAACACAGCGATTTATTCGCCAACCGGCGGGTCCGTTGGCATTGGCTTTGCCATTCCGGCCTCCACGGCCAGTAATGTGGTGCAGCAAATTATTGAAAATGGCAGCGTCTCACGGGGCTGGCTTGGTGTTTCCATTCGCGATGTCGATAATAATCTGGCGATGGCAATGGACCTTGAATCAACCAAAGGCGCGCTAGTGGCCGATGTCATGCCGGATACGCCTGCGGCCAAAGCCGGATTTCGCTCAGGCGATGTGGTGTTGCTGTTTGATGGTAAGGAAGTTGAAAGCGCTCGCGCTCTAACCCGTCTGGTGGGTAGTATTGAGCCGGGGGAAAGTGTGAAAGTACAAGTTGCCCGCGATGGCGCGCTTAAAAATTTCACCGTAAAATTGGGCGAGCGTAATTCTGATGAGGAAAGCGCCGATCTTTCTGGCAAGGGCGCTGGAAAGCAAAGCTCCTTGCTTGATGATTTGGGCGTTCGCTTTGGTGCGCTGGATGATGAAATGCGCGAGCGTCTCAATATTGAAGATGATGTGAAGGGGGTCGTGGTCACGGCCATTCGATCCGGCTCCCCTGCCGATGAGGCCGGGCTTTCGCGGGGCACGATCATTCTCAAAGCCGATAATCAGGCGATTGAACAGGAAAGCGATCTCAAATCCATTATCGACAAAGCAAAAGAGGAAGGGCGCGAAGCCATTTTATTGCGGGTGCAAATCGGCGAACGCAAGGATTTTCGGGCCCTGCCTTTGGAAAAAAACGAGAGATGATCTGGAAATTGACTATGGAGAGACTTATATCCTGACCATATCAAGGCCCCATATCCTCGCCCAAATTCTGCGGGGGGCAGTATGGGCGGATAAGCGCTAAAGGGCGTTTTTGGTGCTGGTATTTTTCAGTTTAAAGAATTTAACCCCCCTCAACCAAGGTGAAAAGAGACCATGAGAATTTTAGTGATTGAAGATGATGCTTCTGCAGCAGCCTTTCTGGTGAAAGGTTTGCGCGAAGCAGGCCATGCGGTCGATCATTCTCTTGATGGTGCAACGGGTTTAAATATGGCCGAAGCTGGTGGCTATGATGCCTTTGTCATTGACCGGATGTTGCCGGAGCTTGATGGGCTTAGCCTGTTGCAAAAGCGCCGGGATGTTGGCGATGAAACGCCGGCGCTTTTCCTGTCGGCTCTGGGCGAAGTGGATGATCGGGTTGCCGGGCTACAGGCGGGCGGTGATGATTATTTGGTCAAGCCTTATGCGTTTTCTGAATTACTGGCACGGGTTGAGGCTTTGGGCCGTCGCCGGGCGCCCTCCAATGTCACCACCAAATTTACAGTGGGTGATCTGGAAATGGATATTCTTTCGCGCACCGTGCGCCGCGCTGGCAAGAAAATAGATTTGCAACCGCGCGAATTTCGCCTGCTGGAATATCTCATGCGCCATGCCGGTAATGTGGTGACGCGAACCATGTTATTGGAAAATGTCTGGGAATATCATTTTGATCCGCAAACCAATGTGATTGATGTGCATATTTCTCGTTTGCGCAGCAAGATTGATAAGGATTTTGATAAACCGCTTTTGCGCACCGTGCGCGGTGCCGGTTACAAGCTTTCTGATGAGGATTAATCGCCCCATTGGAATTCCCGCCATTCATTGATAGGGTCTAAAAGCGCCGCAGCAAAATTAAGCTGGCGCGAATGGATGGATAGGCATGGCGGGCAATCAGCCTCATAAACAAACAACCGGTAGCGCCTCTCATAGCGCCTCCCATACCGCTTCCCAGGGGGCGGGCAAATGGCACGCGGCCAATCTTATACCACGCCTTTTTCGCACCACGGCATTTCGCGTTACCATTGTTTATATGTTGCTGTTTATTGTCGCTGTGGGACTGCTTGGGGCATTTATCTATCGGGCAACCATTGTCGAACAGCGCAGCAAGGTTGAGCAGGAATTGCGCGAGGAAATTTTTCTGTTTAATGCGGTCTATGAGGATAAAGGCCTATTGGGACTTGGGCGCTTCATGGATAAGCGGGTTTCGCTCAGCCATACAGTGCTTTATTATATGGTGGTGCCGCCCTATGGCAATAAAATCGCCGGTAATCTCACAAATTTTCCAACCGGCGATTATCAAAAAGACGAATTATTTGAATTTACCTATGAGCTTGTTTCGCGCAATGAAAGCGATCCCTTTGGTGAGCCGGTTGTAGAAGTGCGCCCGGCCATGGCGCTGGTGACGCGCTTTCCACCACGGGGCCGACAATCGCTTGGGCCTTTGGTTTTGGTGGGACGCGATGTTACCGATATTGTCAGTATAAGGAATGCGGCGCGCGCGGCGATTTTTCGTGTTGGGCTGGCAACTTTGGTGCTGGGGTTGTTGGTGGGCATAGCCTCCTCGCGGGCCTTTTTGCAGCGCCTTGATGATATTAACCGCACCGCCAGCGCCATTAGAAGCGGTGATTTGACCAAACGTATTCCCCTATCGGGGGCCGGTGACGAGTTTGACAATCTCGCGGTCCATCTCAATATGATGCTCGACCAGATTGAACGGCTAATGGTCGGGATGCGACAGGTGAGTGATAATATTGCCCATGATTTGCGCTCGCCTTTAACCCGTATTCGCTCTCGTCTTGATGATGCTTTGCGCGCTGATGATGCCAGCCAGCGTCAGGCGTTGGCCGAAACAGCAGAAGATGTGGAGCGCCTGCTGGCGACCTTTAATGCTTTATTGGCCATGACACGGATTGAATCTGGAGAGCGGCGCAAAGGTTTTGAAGTGATAGACCTAAAAGCGTTGGTGGAAGAAATAGCCGAACTTTATGAGCCTGCGGCCGAAGATGCCGGATTTGAGCTGGCCATACATATGGAGCCGGTATCCCCCATTCATGCGTCACGGGAATTGATTTCACAGGCTTTATCGAACTTGCTGGATAATGCATTTAAATATGCCCGCTATGAAAATGGCCAAAGCACTCGCCCGAAAATTGAAATTCGCCTGACCCCCAAGCTTGGTGGCGGGGCGCTGTTGGAAATTCTTGATAATGGACCCGGCGTTGCGCCGCAGGATCGCGAGCGTATATTAAACCGTTTTGTGAGGCTCGACCAAAGCCGGACAACCACTGGCAGTGGCTTGGGGCTGTCCATGGTGGCGGCTGTAGCCGCTGCCCATCATGCCGGTCTTTCCATTGGTGATGGCTTGGCCCGGCCCAATCGCGATAATGGCGATGAGGGCTATGGGCTAGGGGTGAGAATTGCTTTTCCCCCAGTAGAACAGAAAGCCGGACAGCTGGCAAATAGCGGGGCAGAATCTGCCAAGAGTAAAGAGACGACAGATCTGGCCCAGTCATAAGGCATTGGGGGAGGCGCTGAGACGCAAAATTTCCCTATTTTGTAGAAAAAATAAGGGAAATAGCGAATTCCTCACTTGCACTTTGAAAAAAATCACCCCCCTAGTGAGGCTGTGGCGGGGTCTTGGTGAGAGCAATAATGCTTTTCCTGCTCTGCTGCCCTAGTTTTAATCCTAAACGGTCCTATAGCGACCATCTATCAATTGAGGAATTTACCCATGAGTAAAGCTGACTTTATCGCTAACGTCGCCAAAGCTGGCGATATGAGCAATGCAGAAGCCAAACGCGTTGTTGAGCTGGTTTTCGGCGAAATCGAAAAAGGCCTGAAAAAATCCAAAAAAGAAGGCCGTTACACAATCGGCACTTTTGGCACGTTCAACATCACCAAGCGCGCCGCTCGCAAGGGTCGCAACCCACGCACGGGCGAAGAGATTCGCATTAAGGCCTCAAAAAGCCTGCGCTTCAAGCCATCGTCCAATTTGAAAAAAGCGGCTGGCTGCTAAGGCCGCTTAGTCCTTTGACGACAAGATTGGGAAAACCCGCTGGCTGGTCTGGCGGGTTTTTCTTTATGGGATGACCTTGTATACCAGCTTTTATGACCGCTAATCTTCACCTCTCGGATAGTTCTTTAGCCATGGCTCTGGCTTTGCGCCTTGAGCAGGGGGCAAAGGATTTGCCATTGGGAGCGTCGTCACAAGCGGCTTTGCAGGAGCGAAAAGCATGGTTGGAGAGCCTTAGTCAGAGGGATGATTATTTTTTAAAGCTAGCGCCAAAGGTGCGAAATTTTTTAAGCGTGGTGGCGCAAAACTCGCCTTTTTTACGCAAGCTGATGATGCGCGAAACCATTGATTTCAAAAATTTGCTGAGCGCGCCCATGGGGCAGATTTATAATGCCCTCATTGCCAAAGTCGATGATAGCGCCGCTTTGGGGGATTTTGAAAAATCGCAACGAGACTTACGCCATGCCAAACAATCCATGGCGTTGTTTTTGGCCTTGGCGGATTTGGGGCGGGTCTCAACCACGCAAGAGATCATGCATGCTTTGTCGCATTTTGCTGATCATTGTATCAATGCAAGTTTTCTGGCGGCGCTTAGGGATGTCACCGGGCAGACGCCGGAGCTGTTTGACCAAGAGCTAATCCATGCGGAGATTTCCGGCATTTGCGTTATTGCCATGGGTAAGCTCGGGGCGGAGGAATTAAACTATTCCAGCGATGTGGATATTATTGTCCTGTTTGATCCTGATGGCCTGCCGTTTAAAATGAATGAACAAGGCTTGCGCACGCCACCCCCGGGGTTTGATATTGCCCGCTTCATGAAGCGCATCACCCACAAAGGAGTGGCACTATTAAATGATCAGACAGAAGATGGCTATGTGTTTCGCACAGATTTGCGCTTGCGGCCCAATCCGGGATCAACACCGGCGGCGGTGAGCATTCATTTTGCGGAGCGCTATTATGAAATGTCCGGCCAAAATTGGGAGCGCGCCGCTTTCATTAAAGCGCGGGCGGTGGCCGGGGACAGGGTTTTGGGGCGACAATTTTTGGAGCGCTTGCGGCCCTTTGTCTGGCGCAAATATCTCGATTATGCGGCGATTGAAGATATTCATTCTATCAAACGGCAGATTCATGCAGTTAGGGGTGGTGGTGAAATAGAATTTATCGGCCATGATTTGAAATTGGGGCGCGGGGGGATAAGGGAAATTGAATTTTTTGTGCAAACCCAGCAATTAATTCTTGGTGGTAAAAACCCTGCCCTTCGGGCCAAAGAGACTTTGCAAAGCCTGATTGATTTACAGGCCGCCGGACAAATTTCCCAAAAGGCCAAAGAGGAATTATCAGCGGCCTATTTGTTTTTGCGTCATGTAGAGCATCGTTTGCAAATGCTGGAGGATGCGCAAACCCATAAAATTCCCAAAAACATTATCAAGCGCACCCATCTTGCGCATCTTTGCGGCTTTGCGGATGAGGCTGCATTGGAAAAAGCCCTGCGCGGACATTTGGTGAAGGTGCAAAACTGGTATGCGGCTTTGTTTGAGGGGGCGGAAGATTTAAGCGTCGAGGCTGGATCGCTGGTTTTTACCGGGGTTGAAAATGATCCTGAAACTTTACGGACCTTAAAAAAACTTGGCTTTGAAGATGCAGATTATATTTCGGCAACCATAAGGCGCTGGCATGCAGGGGGGATGCGAGCAACGCGCACAGCACGCGGGCGCGAATTATTGACAAAGCTGGTTCCGCCACTTTTGGCGAGATTGGCAAAGGCCGATAATCCGGACGAAACATTTCGCGCCTTTGAGCGTTTTTTGGAGCATATGCCTGCGGGGGTGCAGGTGTTTTCTTTGTTTTTGAATAATATGCGCGTGGTGGAGCGGGTGGTCGATCTCATCAATCTGTCGCCATCTTTGGGCCGACAATTGGCAGAGCGCACCTATTTAATCGAAAATCTGCTGGATGAAAATTATTTGAAATTCGAGCCTTCGGTAAAATTACTGGAGGAAGTGCCAGCAGGGGCAGAAGCGGATATTGAATCCATTCTTGATGACACAAGGCATTTGGCTCGTGAACAGGGGTTTAAAATTGCTGCCCGATTTTTATTGCAATATTCAACCCCGCGTCAGACCGGACGGGATTTTACGACTATAGCCGATGCGTGCATTACTCGTCTTGCCGGTTCGGTGGGTGAGGCTATTGGCAAAAAAGTACAACGCCCCGCCGGGCAGTTGGCAATATTGGGCATGGGGCGATTGGGTGCAGAGGCACTGACTTATAAGTCCGATCTGGATGTGGTTTTTATTTATGATGCCGCCGAGGCAGGTCTTTCAGCGGATGCGCCGGATGCGGCCACATGGTTTACCCGTTTGGTACGCCGATTGGTAACATCGCTTAGCGTGCAAACCCAAGAGGGCGGTCTATATGAAATAGATATGCAATTACGCCCTTCTGGTCGCGCCGGACCCATTGCGGTTAATTTTGATTCCTTTTCCTCCTATTACAAAGAAGATGCGTGGGTCTGGGAATTGATGGCCCTGCAAAAGGCGCGGGTGATTTACGGGGAGGGGGATTTATCGGCGCGCCTTGAAGATCAGATAATAAAGACTTTAACCGCCAAGCGCCCGGCAGAAAAAATTCGCCATGATGTAACCGAGATGCGTTCTCGCCTGTTGCAGGAAAAACCGGCCCAATCCCCTTGGGATGTAAAGTTGTGGCATGGAGGGCTGACCGATATAGATTTTATCGTACAAGCCATGGTGCTTATTCACCCGCAAAAGAATAGGCGCTATCCGCGCCATATGGTTAGCGCTTTACAGGCGTTGTGTGATGGCGGCATTTTGCCGCCATCGGTGACAGAATATCTGGTTGGCGCTGCGCGTCTTTATGATGGCATATTGCATTTTGAGCGGGCCAGTGTTGGCGCTATTATTGACCCTGCGGCGCTTAGCCCCAAACAGGTTGAGAGCCTGTTGGCGATAACCCGAAATTCTTCGCTTGACGAGCTTGAGCGCCAATTATACAGCCATGGCGAGCATATTCGGGGGTATTTTGGTGATTTGGTCGGGGCGGTAAAGACAAACGACGGATAATAAGAGGGTCAGGCGTTTAAGCATGGAAAGGCCCAGACAATAGCCGAGAAAATGGCCGGAAGCGAGTGGTTTATTGAAGCAGGATCCTGATCAGACCCTGATTGAGGCATTGGCCCGTGGCGAGCAACAGGCAGCGGGAGAATTGCTTGCGCGCCATGGGGACAGATTGATGGCGGTGGCGTTTCGACTTTTGTCAGATCGGCAATTGGCCGAGGATATGGTTCAGGAAACTTTGATCAAGGCGATTAAACAGGCGCCGACTTGGCAACAGGGCAAGGCCTTGTTCAGCACCTGGATGCACCGGGTTATTGTTAATGGCTGTTATGACCATTTGCGAAAAAAAGCGACCAAGACAGAAATTTCCGGATTGGAGCATTTTCCGGACGAGGCAGATGAACGCCCTGATGCTTTGGCAAAGCTGGCCGATAATGATGTCAGCGCTGCCATGAGTGCCGCTCTTGATAATATTCCGCCGCGACAAAAACAGGCGATTATTTTATTTTACTATGAGGATTTATCAGGGGCGGAGACGGCGGAAGTTTTAAACCTTACCGTTGAAGCGGTTGAATCACTTTTGGTACGCGGGCGAAAATCATTACGCCAGCAATTGGCGAAAAATCCGGTCCGGCAGGAAGTTTTGGAAATCTAGGCGATGGCTCTTTTTTAGGGCGCAAGACATGAAAGCAAAAAGGCCCGCAAACTTAGCGGGAGATGTGAAACGATATGGTTCAAGACCCAAGAGATGAAAAACAAGCAATTGAAAGCCTGATTAGAACTCATAAGGCGGCCACCCCGCCTGTGTATTTGTCACCGCAGGCCCGCGCCCGTCTATTGGCACAAATGGAGGCGGCCTTGCCACAAGACCCCGCCAAAACCGCTTCCGCGAGCATTATTGCACAATGGCTGGCAGAATTTCGTTCTGGGTTAAAAACTCTAGCCCAACCAATGCCGGGCGCGATTATGGCTGGCGCGGCCTTTTTAGGGATTATGTTTGGCGCTATCGGCGGGGGCG